>JAGHDA010000231.1 GCA_021160185.1 Verrucomicrobiota bacterium | reverse complement strand
GGCCGACATTGTGCAGGCGCCGCCTTATGGGCTTACCGGATCAAACGTCTACGTCGGCGTTTGGGATGGGGGCATCATCGACATGACCCATCCCGACCTGGAGGGCCGGGTCATTCGCGGTGAGACGAACCAGGTGAGCGAGGCCCATTATCACGCCACCCATGTGGCGGGCACCCTGGCAGGGACCGGCGTTCACAGCGAGGCCGAAGGCGGCCGGCCTTTCCAGTGGCGCGGGGTGGCTCCCGGCGCGGCGCTGGTGTCCTACGATGTGGACACGGGCGACTTGATCGATGAGATCGGCGCGGCGGTCCAAACGTATCCGATCCTGATTTCCCAGAATTCGTGGGGGGTGACCGCCAGTGAGTTCTTCGGCAACTGCGACATCCTGGGCGATTACGACGGTCGGGCCGCGGCGTACGATGAGATTGTCACCGGCAAGTTCGGCCGCCCCCTTACGGTGGTCTTTTCCGCGGGAAACAACCGTCGCTCCAAGCCGGAGACCGGCTGTCCGGGATTGGACTACAACTGCATCAACGTGCCCGCCACCGCGAAGGATGTGCTCACTGTGGGGGCGATCAACTCGGACGACAATTCGTTGGCTTTCTTCAGCTCTTGGGGGCCCACCGACGACGGGCGGCTCAAGCCGGAGCTGTGCGCGCCGGGCGACGAGGTCGGCGGAGACGGCGGGGTGACTTCGACCCAGCCCGAGGCGAGCTACGGCACGTTGGTAGGCACTTCCATGGCGGCGCCGGCGGTCTCCGGGGCGGCGGCGATTCTTATCGAGGATTACCGGCGGCTTTACAACGGGACCGATCCGCTGCCGGCGACGATCCGGGCGTTGTTGATCCATACCGCGGCCGATTTGGACGAAGGGGAAGGGCTCTCCCGAGGGCCGGACTACGCCTCCGGCTATGGGCGGCTTCAGATTCAAGCCGCCGTGGACCAGCTCGAAAGCGGCGGGGTGCTGATCGGGCGGGTGGCGCAGGACGGGGCGCAGAACTATGCCCTGCAAGTCCCCGAAGGCGCGTCGGAAGTGAAGGTCACCCTTGTTTGGGACGATCCGCCCGGGGCGGAGAACGCCGCGCTGGCGTTGGTCAACGACTTGGACCTCGCGTTGCTGGGGCCGGACGGGACGCGGTATTACCCCTGGACGCTGGATCCGGAGGATCCGGGCCAACCCGCCCGCCGGGATCGCGAGGACCACCTCAATCCCCTCGAACAGATCGTGGTGGAGTCGCCCGAGGCGGGTTCGTGGACGATCCGGGTGGTCGGGACGGGGGTGGCTGAGGGGGATTTTCAAAAGTTCGCTCTTGTGTTCACGCCGCCGGGCGTAGAGGCGGCGCCGCTGGCGGCTGTGGATGGCGCTGACTTTCTGGAAGCCGCCGGCAACGGCAACGGCCATATTGATCCCGGCGAGCGGATCGAAGAAGTCGTCCGGGTCCGGCACACCGACGGTCCGACCGGAAGCAATGTGACGGTGCGCCTGACAAGCGCTTCTCCCTGGATCGACCTGCTCCAGACCAACGCCGAGTGCGGCGAGCTGGCCCCGGGAACTGTGGTCACCAAGCTTGCCCCGCTCAGTTACCGGGTTCGAAAAGACGCCCCCTGCGGCGAACCGTTCGAGTTGAATTTTATCGTCTCAGTGGATGGGGAGAGCTTCACGGGACGGGTGGATCGCGCAGTGGGGGCGTTTCTGGTCACCAATACGGTCCATGAGACGCTGTTGTCCGCCGATACGCCGTTGGCCGTGCCCGACGCAGGGGAAGCGGTGGCGAGCGCGGTGGTTCCCTCCGACACAGGGGTGTTGCGGAAGATCCGGGTAGGGCTCCGAGCCACGCACGACTGGGTGGAAGATCTGGAAGTGATTCTTCGCGGGCCGGACGGCGCGGAAACGACGCTGATTCCAGGAGCCACCCTCGACGGCGCGCCCGACTTGGGCCGCGGGGTATGCGGCGACCAGGCGGAGATGATGTGGCTGGATGACGCCGCCGCCGACACCCTTGAGGACGGCCATGCTCCTTACGCCGGGGTTTATCAACCCGCCGAACCTCTCAGCGGCTTTCTGGGCAAGCCGGTGGACGGGGAATGGACCCTTCTTGTGCGCGACACTGCGGTGGAGGACGCGGGGACGTTGGATTGTTGGGCCCTGGAGTTGACCTACGATCAGGCTGGATATGTCTGCGAACTGTTCAATCAGCCGCCCGTGGCGCAAACCTCGCGCGTGGACGTGATCCACGGGCGGGCGACCTTGATTCAATTTGACGCGACCGACCCGGACGAGGATCCGCTGACCTTCCGCCTGATGAGTCAGCCTGAGCACGGCGCATTGGAGGGGTTTGATGAACACCTCGGCACAGTCGTCTACACGCCCGACCCGGATTACGCCGGACCGGATCGGATCGAATTTGAGGCGGACGACGGCTACGGAGGAACGGCGGCCGGCGTTGTGGAGCTGAACGTGCTGCCCCCGCAAGCCGATTTGGCGCTTCAATTTGCGGCGGATCCCTCCAACCCGGTTTGCGGGCAGGATTTCACGGTGGAAGTGAGGCTGACGAACAACGGGCCGAACGAGGCGACCGGCGTGGTGTTGACCAACCGCTTCCCGGAGGGCGCGGCCTTCCTGATGGCCCGGGCGGCCGGCGGAGGCTCGCTCGATTTGAGGGCCGATTCGGTGGTGTGGACCGTGGGCGGCGTCGCCCCTGGCGAAGAGAAAGTGTTGACGCTCGGTCTCCGGGGCGAGATCCCGGGCGTGTACACCAACTTCGCCGCCGTCAGCGGCGCTGAGGAAGACCCGCGCTTCGAGAACAACACGGTTTCCTCCGAGATTGCCGTCCAGGCCGCCGCGGATCTGGTCCTGGGCGCGGATGTCGGCCCGGAGACCCTTCCGCTGGACCTGCCGGTGGTGTATGAGCTTGCGGTCACTAACCTGGGGCCTTACCCGGCTACGAACACAATTCTCCGGGCGGAGTTGGGCCCCGGCATGGAGCTCAGCTCGGCGACCCAAACCCAAGGCGAATGGAGCTTCGAAAACGGCGTGTTTGTGGGCCGTCTGGGCGTCTTGCCTCCCGGCGCGCCGGCGATTGCGGCCTTGACGATCGTCCCCCGCGTCGAAGGGTCAGTGACTAACGCCGTGGAAGTTTTGTCGGAGGCTTGGGATCCGACGCCTACGAACAACGCCGTCGAGTGGATCCGGAACGTCAAGCCCGTGGCGGACCTTGGCATTCGATGGGAAGATTTGGAGCCTTTGGTCGGGGTGGGGCAGACGATCACCAATTCCCTCGTTCTGACGAACCGGGGGCCCGCCGCGGCTCATGAGATGACGGTGCGCCAGGATCTTCCTCCGGGGTTCCGCTTGATTTCAGTCGAAGCCGAGCTGGGCGAGGTCTCGACCAACGAGGCGGGCGTGAGCTGGACGTTTCCTGAATTCGAGCCGGGATCGGAGGCGCGCCTCCGCTTCGCCTTCGAGGCGGAGGCTCCGACCCAGGCGGTCTTTCGCGCCGAGGCCGAAGCGGCGGAACTGGACCTCAACCTCCTGGACAATGCTTTGGAAGCTCCCGTCGAAGCTCGGCCCACAGCGGATTTGGCCTTGGCCTTGACGCCGCCGGAAGGCCGCATCGTGGCGGAAATTCCTTCGGAGTACGGGCTTGTGGTCACCAACTTGAGTGAAGCCGCGGCGACGGAGGTTGTTTTGCGAATTCCTTTCACCCCAGGCGCGGAGCTTCTCGATGTTTCTCCCAGCCAGGGAACGACGACCAACGAGACAGACGCCGTGCGGGTGGAGTTGGGCGAAATCCCGGCTCTTAACGCGGCGTCGGTTTCGGTAAAGTTTGTCCCCCAAGCCCCGGGGCTGATCCGTCAGAGCGCCCAAGTGAGCGCCTACGAGGTGGATGTCAATCCGGATGACAACGCTGTGGAGGCGAGCTGGGAAGTGGAGGATTACACCGACCTGGCCCTTTGGGTGGAGGCGGAGCCGAGACCTGCGTTTCTGGAATCGCCCGTGCGGTTGACATTGACGGTCACCAACCGCGGCCGGATCGAAGCGCCGGAAACAACAATCGAGGAACGGCTTCCGGAAGGGCTCGAACTGTTGAGCGCCGAGGCCTTGGGCGGGGAGGTGGTTCAGGACGAGAGCGGCGCAATCCGCCTCTTCTTCGGGACGCTGCCGGCGGGGGAATCGGTCACCGGCATAGTGGAGGCGCTGCCTCGCGTGTTGGGCGTGTTCACGAATCAAGCGGCGGTCGGAACGGCGGCTTACGATCGGGAGCCCACGAACAACGCGGCGGAGACCTCGATCGAGGCGCTTCCGAACGCCGACCTGGGCCTTTCGCTCCTGGAAGCGCCGGGGCCGGCGGCCACCAACGTGCCGGTGGAATTTCATCTTTTCGCTACCAACGCCGGGCCCAGCGCCGCCCAGGGGGCGCACATACGCCTCCAGTTGCCGGAGGGATGGGCGTTCGTTTCGGGCCAAGCGCCCGGAGGCGACTGCCTCTTCCACGAAGCGCCCCGGCTGGTTGATTGCCCGATGGGCGATCTGGAGCCGGGCGCCGCTGCGGAGGCGCGGATTCAGTTAATGCCGTTGATTATGGGGATATGGACCCACACGTTCGAAATCGCAAGCGACGCGGCTGATCTTGTCCCCGACAACAACGCCGCGTCGGCGGTCGCAGAGGTGAAGCCGGAGGCCGATCTGGCCGTGGCTGTCCGGAGCGCTCCGGAGTTTCCTTTGGTGGGCGAGCTGATCACGCTCACGGCGACCGTGACGAATCTCGGCCCTCATCCGGCGACAGCAGCCGCTCTGGAATACATCCCGCCCGAGGGGCTGGAAATTACCGGGTTTACCGCGGATTCGGGCGAAGCGACTTTCACCAACGGCGTCCTGGAAGCGCGGTGGGAGGAGCTGGCTCCGGAGGCTTCGGCCCTTCTCGCCGTGGAGTTGAAGGCGACCCGATTCGGAACCTTTACCAACGTGTTCGCGGCGCGCTCCGATCAGCCGGATCTGGCGGCCGCGAATAATCTGGCCGAGGCTGTGATCGAGGTCGCGCCCACGGTCAACCTGATCCTCGCCCAGGAAGCCGCGCCTTCGCCCGCGCCGATCGAGATGCCCTACGCTTACGCCCTCACGGTGACCAACGCCGGTCCGGACATCGCCACGAGGGTGACGGTCCAGCTCGAGGTGGATCCCGCAATCGGGTTTTACCAGATTGCCGCCAGCCGCGGGTTCTGGCGGTTCGGCGAGGATGGTTTGGAATGGCGCGTGGGCGAGCTGCCGCCCCAAACCGGGGAGCGTCTTGAGCTGACGCTCATCCCCACCGAGGAGGGGGCGTTTACGAACCGCGTCTCTGTGGCGGCCGACCAACGCGACAGCGCGCCGGAGGACAACCGGATCGAGCATGTTCTGGAGGCGCGGCTGCCGGTGGATCTTTCCGTCCGCCTCGAAGAGCCGCCTCTGCTCATCCTCGGCAAACCGGCCCTCTGCCGGTGGGTGGTTGAGAACGAAGGGCCGTACGAGGCTTCTGAAGTCGTGTTGCGGCAGGAGTTGCCGGGAGGGTTGGCTCTTGCCGGAGCCGAAGCGTCGGGCGGAGAAGTCTCGACGAACGAAGCCTCCGTCGAGCTGACGCTGCCTGCGCTCGGAGCGGGCGAGTCCGCTTCTCTGGAGGTGACGCTGGTTCCGGCGCAGCTCGGCGAGGCGGCTCTGAGCGCGGAGGCAGCCGCTTTCGAGGTGGACCTGGTTCCTGAAAACAACCGGATCGAGACCAACCTCACAGTGCGGACCGAAGCGGAGCTTGCCTTGCGTCAGGAAATCGATCCGCCCGCGGTTCTTTTCGGGGAGGAAATGACTATTCGGCTCAACCTCACAAACAGCGGGCCTCACCTCGCCCAAGGCGTCGTGACCACCAACCTATTGCCGGCCGGGCTGGAGCTTCTCAGCGCCGAGGCGGACGCGGGGGCGATCGAAACCAACGAAGCTGGGATTGTCTGGACGGTGGACGCCTTGGAAACCAACGCGGTCGCCGAGGCCCGATTGACTGTCCGGGCGGCGGCGGTGGGGACGTGGACCAACGCGGCGTTTGCCGCGGCTGAAACGGTCGATTTGAATCCGGAGGACAACGCGGCCCAAGCGGCGGCGCGCGTGGATCCGGTGGCTGATTGCGCCTTGACGGTCGCGCTTTTGACCGATCCGGTCGCTTTGGAGCATCCGCTTCAGATGGCGTGGGTGGCGACCAACGCCGGGCCCAACGCCGCCGCGGGCGTCACTGTGACCAACCTGCTTCCTGAGAGTTTGTCGTTCCTCGAGGTCGAGGCGGACGCGGGCGAGTTTGAGACCAACGCTCAGGCGCTCACATGGCGGATCGAGGAGCTGCCCCCCGGCGAAGCGCGCACGGCGGTGGTCTCGGCGCTTCCTCTCCTTGCCGGATGGGTTACCAATCGGGTTGGGCTGTTTGCCGATTCCTACGATCCGGAGCCTACGAATCAGGTCCAGGAGCTGGCCGTCGAGGTGAAACGAGAGGCTGATTTGGCCGTTGAAGGGGAAGGGCTGGCTGACATGCTCCTGGTAGGCCAAGGGGCTACGGCGGCCTTTGTCCTCACCAACCGCGGCCCGGCGGCGGCTACGGAAACCGTTTGTCGGATCACGCTGCCGCCCGCTTTGGACCTGCTAGAGGTCCGCGTCTCCCAGGGCGAATGGGAAACCAACGACTCGGGGATTCTTGTCCGATTGGGCGAGCTGCCCCCGGAGAGCTCGGCGCGGATCGAGCTGGATCTTGCGGCCGCGGACGAGGGCCCCACCGACATCGCCGCCGAGGTCTCTTCCGACGAGGCCGACCTCCATCCCGAAAACAACGCCGCCGCGTTGGCAGGAGAGGCGCGGTTCGGCGCCGATTTGGCGGTGGGAATCCAGAGCAATCTCCGCGCTCTCTGTGTGGGACGCAACCAAACTTTCTTCCTGGTGGTCACCAACCGCGGTCCGCAGCGAGGCACGGACATCGTCGTGACCAACTTCTTCTCTCAACCGATCAACTTCGTTTCGGCCGAGACTTCCCAGGGCGAAGTGCGTCCCGAAGCGGCTGATCTGGTCTGGGAAGTGGGCGATCTGGACGCCGCCGCTTTCGCCCAGGCGCTGATTGTCACCCAACCTACGCTTGAGGGCTATCTTACGAACACGATCGTGCTGGGGAGCTCCTCTTTCGATTCCGCGCCGGAGGACAACCAGGCCCAATGGGACGGCCGCATCTATCCCCGCGGGGAAGTGGTCGTGTTTCCGGAGTCGCATCCGGCCTCCGTCCTGGTGGAGCAGCCGTTGACGGTTTCCTTTGTGATCACCAACACGGGGTCGGCGCCTGCGCCGGAAACTCAGATGCTGGTCGCCTTTTCCACAAACGCCGAGTTGCTTTCGGTGGATTTCACCGGCGAGTCATACCAAATCGATCCGCCCGGCGTCATGTGCTCTTTCGGCGATCTCCAGCCCGGAGACGCGGCCCGCGTGGCGGTGCATGTCCTGCCGAAGCAAACGGGATTGCTCGTGGCTCAAACCACGCTTTTCTCTCCGGCCATCGACCCGGCCGACCCGAACAACAGCGCGCGGGTGGAGATTGCCGTCGTGGAAACGCCCACCATCGCCTTCGCCCGCCAAGGGAATCGGCTTATTATCTCCTGGCCCAGCGTGGCCGAGGATTTCGTGGTGGAGTACAAGAATCGCCTTTCCGATCCGGAATGGAAGCCGCTCATCAATCCGCGCGTGCTGGTGGGCGATCGCTACCAGGTGTCCATCAAGCTTTCCCGCGCTTCCCGCTTCTTCCGGCTTCGCAAGGGCGATTACGAGCCGACCGGGCCCTGACGGATTATTGGAGAAGTCGCCTGGAATTCTGAACGCGATGGGCGGGCGCCTCCGAAAGAGACCCATGCGCGGCAAGCCCGACGCCGCCGTGTCCGAGACCCGTTCCCTCCGCCTCGGCGGTTGCGGGAGGAAAGCCGCCTCGTGACCTCGGCGGCTGCGATTCGCTTCAGGGGCTGCCTTGGCGGTTCAGCGGATCGGGCCGTAAACCGCCTCGACCGTTTCGAGAAATTGATTCGCTTCGACGCGGACAATGCCCATTTCCCGCGCGGCGTTCTCCGGCGAGTCGCTCGCATGGGCCGCGTTGACCATGATATCGGCGCCGAAGTCGCGTCGAACGGTTCCCGGAGGCGCTTTCCGCGGGTTGGTGGGGCCGAGCGCTTCCCGCACTTTGGTCACAGCGTCAGGACCTTCCAGGATGATTGCCAGACACGGGGCCGAGCCGGGCCGCTCGCGTTCTGAAGGCGGGCACTCAGCGCGGCTCCGGCCGGACATGAACCGCAAGATGCTATCGAATTGATTTTCCCCGAACAACGGACCCAGTGTCTGCTCCAGCGCGGCTTCCGCTTCCTTGGGCAAAGGGAACCGCCAGGCTTTTTCCAACAGCTCCTTGGCCTGGCCGGCCGCGACCGGCTTCAGCTTCTCGCGCAGGATCTCCCTCACCGGCCCGTAGAACTCCATTGCTTGGGCGAGGCTCATTCGGAGGACCTTTATACCGACCGGGAAAAGGCCTGTTCTTGCAAAGCGATCGAGGACGCAGCCGGGCCGCGCGCTCGGTTCGCGGAAATTCTCGGGCTTGATGAGAACCAACGTGCGCTGGACGTTCGCCCCGGCAGGCCAGGCGACCGCATTGTCCGCCAATCCGCCGTCGGAGTCGGAGCGCCGCGCCCAGAGGCGAACGGCCTTTTCAGCCGCCCCTTCTTCCATCGCCGCAATCACAGCGGGCTCGCACCGTGTCGGCGCGCCGGTTGCGTCGGTTTCGATTTGCGCGAACGATTCGCGAGTCGTTCGCGCAAATCGAAACCGACGCAACCGGCGCGCCGACACGGTGCGAGCCCGCTGTGATTGCGGCGG
>JAGHDA010000227.1 GCA_021160185.1 Verrucomicrobiota bacterium | reverse complement strand
TTCAGGATGTTTCCTGGACGCTCTGCCTCGACCCGAAATGGCGCGTCGAGGAGTGGGAAGGCAACATGGAGCTGGTCGAGCGCCGCGGCGCGAGGGGGTTCTTCGAGGATCTCCAGAGCTACTTGGAAAGCGAGCGCTTCCGCCGGAAGAAGCAGGCTGAGGAGGCTCAGCGACTGCTTTCCTTTGGCAACACGTTGCTTCAGAAGGGGCAAACCCAGCAGGCGGCCCAGGCGTTCAAAGGGGCCTACGCCCTTTCGCAACATGACATGGCGTTCAACGAGGACGCCCGCGTCCAGCTCCGCAACCTCAAGACCCAGCAGGCCATCGCGGGCTTGCAGCTTCAACGCGGCTACGCCCAGCCGGTTCAAGCCGGCCAGGCCGCCGCTCCGGCCCCCCCGCAGCAGAGGGTTCAGGCCCCGGCCCAGGAAGACGCCGCGCTGGCCAGGCTTGCGGAGCGGATCGTCGAGCAACAGGAATCGGCCATGGCTCAGCCCTCGGTCCTGCGCGTCAACTTTCCCGAGGAAGGGCGCAGGCTGCGGTTTGCGCGCTCGCTGCTCGTGGATCGTTGGGCGGCTTTGCGCGTTGAGATCGAGGCCTTTCAACCCGCCGGTTTCGGGGGCGGCCTGCTGCTCCTGTTGACGTTCATTTTCGCCGCGCTCCTGCGGTTGGCCGGCAAGGGTTCCAAGGCGTAGCGCGCGCCGCGCCGCCGAGGCGCGCTTTCCGGACCGGCGGGCAGCCGCTCCGAGGTTTCCTCGAACGAGCGGCTCCGCCGGCCGGAGCGAACTGTGCCCGCCGCCGCAAGGAGGCGGATTTCGGCTTCTCTTTCCTCGCCCGGACCCTCTCCGCCTTGTCGCCTTGGCGGCTACAAGGGCGCCTCGGCGTCTTGGCGGGCGCGGATCGACGTTTCGATTGAAGTGGTTGTCGTCGCTTGGGGGATTGGGCAATAATCCAGCTTTTGCGCCAAGGAGCGCAGGAGGAGCGAATTCAGGACGCACGGAGCGGCGGAACGATGAGCAGGATCTTGATCATAGGAGCGGGAGGCGTGGGCCGCGTAGCGGCGCATAAGTGCGCCCAGCGGCCGGAGGAGTTTGAGGAAATTTGCCTTGCCAGCCGCACGATCGAGCGGTGCCGGCGCGTGGCCGCCGAGCTGCCCCGGCCCATTCAAGTCCGAGAACTCAACGCGGACGACGCCGGCCGGGTTCGGCGGCTGATCGAGGAGTTCCGGCCGGACGCGGTCATCAACGTGGCCAGCCCTTACCAGAACCTGCCCATCATGCAGGCGTGCGCTGAGGCCGGCGTGCATTATGTGGACACTTCGATGAGCGATCGGCCCGACAAGGTGGTTTACGACTATGGCGATCAATGGGCTTTCGGAGAGCACTTCGAGCGGAAGGGCGTGACCGGGCTGCTCAGCCTGGGATTTGATCCGGGAGTGGTGAACGTCTTCTGCGCTTACGCGCGCAAGCATCTGTTCGATCAACTCGAGGCGGTGGACATTATTGATTGCAACGCCGGCAGCCACGGCTTGCCTTTCGCCACCAACTTCGATCCGGAAACAAACATCCGCGAGATCCTCGCCCCCGCTTTCTACTATGAAGAGGGGCAGTGGAAAGAGACTCCGCCGCTGACGCTCTCCCGCGAGTTTGAGTTTCCCGAGGTGGGCAGGCGGCGGGCCTACCTGATGGCGCATGAGGAGTTGATCTCCTTGGCCCGGTTTCTGCCCGAGCTGCGGACCGCGCGGTTCTGGATGACGTTTACCGAAGAGTATCTGACCCATCTGCAGGTTTTGCGGAACGTGGGCATGACGCGGATTGATCCGGTGGATTACGAAGGCGTGCCGGTGACGCCGCTTCGTTTTCTGAAAAAGCTGCTTCCCGATCCGGCTGCGCTCGGCCCGCGCACCAAGGGCAAGACCAGCATCGCCTGCGTGTTCGACGGCGTTAAGGACGGCGCGCGCCGCCGGGCGATGATCTACAACGTTTGCGTCCATGAACGATGTTTTCAGGAAGTCGGCTCCCAGGCGATCAGCTACACCACCGGCGCGCCGGCCGTGCTGGGGGCGCGGTTGATCCTCTCCGGCCATTGGGCGCGGCCGGGCGTCTACAATCCGGAGCAGTTGGATCCGGATCCTTTTATGGAGCGTTTGGGAGAGATGGGTTTGCCTTGGGGGATGGAGGAGCTGAATCCGAGCGATCCGACCCAGAGGACGCCTGCGGGCGAGAAGGCCGAGTCTGAGACGCGGACCCCTTGAGCCGTTGCGCGCAATGAACTGGGAGGAAATCCCCACCCCGGCTTATGTGGTCGATGAGCGGCGGATCCAGGCGAATCTGGAACGGATCCGGTTGGTGATCGACCGGACCGGGTGCAAGATCCTTCTTGCGCTCAAGGGGTTCGCGATGTGGCGCGTTTTCCCCTTGGTTCGCCGTTGCCTTCACGGCGTGGCCGCCAGTTCGGTGTGGGAGGCGCGGCTGGGGCGCGAGGAGTTCGGCGGCGAGGTTCACGCTTACGCCCCCGCTTACAGCGAGGCGGATATCGAGGTGCTTCTCGGCTTGGTCGATCACATTGTTTTCAATTCCTTCGGTCAGCTTCGGCGGTTTCAGGAGCGTCTTCGCCGCGCTCCGCGGCCGATTTCCGTCGGCCTCCGCGTCAATCCCGAGTATTCGGAGACGCCGGTGGAGCTTTACAACCCCTGCCGGCGGCGCTCCCGGCTCGGGATTCGGCGGGAGGCGTTCGAGGGCGAATCCCTGGAAGGCGTCGAGGGGCTTCACTTCCATACCATGTGCGAACAGAATGCCGACGTCCTGGAGCGGACGGTTCGGGTCGTGGAAGAGAAGTTCGGCGCGTTTCTCCCCGCCCTGCGCTGGATCAACTTCGGCGGCGGTCATCATATCAGCCGCCCCGATTACGACATCGACTTGCTCTGCCGGGTGGTGGAGCGGATCCAGCGGCAGTACGAGGCGGAGGTGTATCTGGAGCCCGGCGAAGCCGTCGCCCTGAACGCGGGCGCGCTGGTCGCGTCGGTGCTGGACGTGGTGGAGAACGAAGTTCCGATCGCCATTTTGGACACTTCCGCCACCGCTCACATGCCCGACGTGCTGGAGATGCCCTACCGGCCTGAAGTCCGCGGCGCGGGCGAACCGGGCGAGAAGCCTCACACCTATCTGCTCGGCGGGCTTACCTGCCTGGCGGGGGACGAGATCGGCATGTATTCCTTCGACAAGCCGCTGAAGCCGGGCGACCGGATCGTGTTCGAGGACATGGCGCACTACACGATGGTCAAGAACACCGCCTTCAACGGCGTGCGGCTGCCCGCCATCGTCCTTCGCCGCGCGGACGGCGGGATCGAAATCGTTCGCGCCTTCGGCTACGAGGATTACCGGGATCGGCTTTCGTGAGCCGTCGCCGGGGCGCGCCGGATGCGGCGGTTGAGGCGCAGGGCGTTGCCGATGACCAGCGCGTCGCTAAGCCCCATCGCCGCGGCGGAGACCAGCGGGGTGAGGAAGCCCAACGCGGCCAGAGGAACCGCGGCGGCGTTGTAAAAAAAGGCCCAGAAAAGGTTCTCGCGGATGGTGCGGAGGGTGGCCTGAGCCAGGTCCAGCGCCTCGGGCACGGCATCGATGTCCGAGCGGAGAAGGAGGATGTCGGCCGCCTCGCGCGCCAGGTCGGTCGCCCGGCTCACCGCCACGCCCAGGTCGGCCGTTTTGAGCGCCGGGGCGTCGTTGATCCCGTCGCCTACGAAGGCCACGCGCCGTCCGGCGCTTTGCAGTTCGCGCACGACCGCCGCCTTGCGGTCCGGCAGAACGCGCGCGCGCACGTTGGCCTCGGGGACGCCGGCCTCGGCGGCGATCGCCTTTGCCGTGAGCGGCTGGTCGCCGGTGACCAGATAGACCTCTTTCCCTTGGCGTCGCAGCGTTTCGACGACCTGGCGGGCGTGGGGCTTGAGCTCGTCCCGCAACGCCGCCAGAAGGACCGGGCGTTCGTCCACAGCCATTGCCAGGACGGCGGCGCCTTGGGCCATCCACTCGGCCGCCCGCGCCTGCCACGGCTCGGAGCGCACTCCGCAGGATTCCAGCCAGTCCAGCGCGCCGAGGCGAACCGCGCCGAATTCCGTTTGCGCTTCCAAGCCGCAGCCGCGGATTTCCCGCCAGCCGGGGGGCGGTTCCGGCTCCGGTTCCTCGTCCGTCTTGAACCGCGCGCACAAGGCGCGGCTAAGCGGATGGGCGGAGGGGGCGGTCATTGCGGCCGCCAGGCGCTCCGCCGGCACGGGCAGGGCGGCCGCCGCGGGCAGCGTTTCTGCGGCGATCACCGAAAGCCGGCCTTGGGTGAGGGTGCCGGTTTTGTCGAAGAGCACAGCGGTGATCCGCCCCGACTTTTCCAGGGCCTGGGCGT
>JAGHDA010000400.1 GCA_021160185.1 Verrucomicrobiota bacterium | reverse complement strand
GAATAACGCGTTTGGCAAGCATATCGGTTTGCTGTTGCGGTGGCTCCGCACAAATTCACAGAAATAAAGGATGGAGCGGGCCTTGACAAGCAGGAGGCAAAGCCGCGCCAGCCAAAAAACTCCGCCGTGCCCGGCGGAGGCTGAACCCAGTTTCTGGTTGGGGAAAGGCGCTTCCCTCCGGCGCGCCGGACCACTTTCCGCGCGCCGGAGGGAGTCAAGTTGCGGCGTTAACCCTGGGGATTCTTGGGGCGGAACTTGCCGCCTACGTTCTCAAACTCGCCTGATCCGTATATGATCTGATTGATTGAGTTAAGGGGATTTTTTGTGGCGAACTTGTAGCCTATCTTCTGAACTTCTTCGAGAATTTCGCGTCGGCCCAGAGGCCGGGTTTTAGTGACTTCGTAGATTGCCTGTTTGAGGGTCATTTTGTTGCCCGCGCGGGGTCCGCGACGGCCGGGCCGTTTGGCCGCAGCTTTCTTCTTGGCCGCCGGCGGACGGCGCTTTGCCGCCGGCGCCGCTTGCGTTAAGGCGGCCGGTTCACCGGCCAGCGCCGTTTCGATTTCCTGCAACCGCTGTTCCAGGCGCGCCTTCTCTTCGCGCAGGGCCTCTTTCAATTGTACGAACTCTTGAACGATATCCTTCATAGAAGGCACTTATGCAACATAACCTTGCCGTTGGCAAGTGTTTTATTTGAATTCTTCGCGTTTTTTTTGAAGATGTGTGACATAGAAATTTTTGCAGCCCGTGTAGGGGGCGAACGCTTCTCGAACGCCAAGGTAGCGCGCGGAATCGAAAAAACGGCTGTTGGAGGGCTCTTTAGAAGAAATAAAGAGAATCTTCCCTCTTTCGGCATGGGGGAGAGAGAGCTACAGTTCCGGCTGAGCGGCGATGAGGTGAATACCGGGCCGCCGCCGCGGCGTCAGCTACGGAAGACGGAATAAAGGAATCGCTTGGAGGAAAAAACGAATGAAAACAACGCTGTTACGGAGCGCGAAGACGGCGAGCTTAGCGATCGCGGGCTTATGGCTGTGCGGTTGCGCCTCGGGGGTCAAGAATCCTTCGGGCGTGCCGGTGACGGAACTGCGTCCGGATGAGCGGGGATTTGTGGCGGGAACAGGGATCGAATCCCAGGATGTAGTGAGAGTAGCCGACCGGATGGCGCGTTCGATCCTGAACATCCCCCAGATCGCCCACGCCTCGCGTCCGCCCCGTATCGTTCTGGAACCTATCGTCAACGAGACGCGTTTTCCCATCAACAAGGGATTGTTCCTCACGCGCATCCAGACGGAATTGACGGCGAAATCCCAAGGCAAAGTGATTTTTCTGGCTCGGGATCGAATGGAGGCGTTGAAGCGCGAGGCGGAAATGAAACGCCGTGGCGAAGTGCAAGCCGAAGGCCCCGTCGCCGCGTTCAAGGGGGCGGATTATTTCCTGACCGGCAAGCTTCTCGGACTGTCCTCGCGCACTTCTTCGGGGATCAGCGATTACGTGCTTTACGCGTTTGAGTTGATTGACGCGCGGACGAGCGAGATCGTTTGGGCCGATCAATATGAGGTGAAGCGGCAAGGCCTGGAAGATGCCGCCTACCGTTGACAAAGGCCGCTTCCCAAGCTCGGGGCGGCGGTGGGCCGCGGCGTTGTTGCTTGCGGCGCTCGCCGGTTGCGCCACTGCGGGCAAGACCCCTTCCTATCCTTTAACCGGCGATCCGCTCGTGGACGGGCCGCGAGCCATCGCGGAGGGGCCTGAGCGGGATCGTGTGCTGTGGGAGTGCCGCATGGCTGCAGCGGCGCTGCGGCGCGGCAGATGGGATGTTGCCAAATCGAGCCTGGACGACGCCTTGGCTCGCATTAGCCATATCTACGGCCCTGACAAATCGGCGCGGAAGGCCCGGAGCCTGTTTCACAAAGAGGCTCGGAAAACCTTCGTCGGCGAACCCTACGAGCGGGTCATGGCTTGGTATTATCGGGGGATTCTCTACTGGCGCGACGGAGAGCCGGACAACGCGCGGGCTTGTTTCCGCAGCGCGCAGTTGATGGACGCGGACGCCGAGACGCATGCCTACGCCGCCGATTATGTCCTCTTGGATTATCTGGACGGGTTGGCGACGATGAAATTGGGCGGCGACGGCATGGACATGATCCGCCGCGCCAAAAAGCACGCTCGCCTGGCAATCCCCCCCGATCCGGATCCGCGGGCCAATGTGCTGTGTTTCATCGAGTATGGAAAGGGGCCCGTGAAATACGCCGCCGGCGATTACAAGGAGCAGCTTCGGTTCAAGCCGGGCTATTCCAAGGCGAAAGAGGTGATGGTGAGGGTGGACGGCAAGGCGGCTCATGTGGGGCCGTATGACGATCTTTACTTTCAAGCGACCACCCGCGGCGGCCGGGTGATGGACTATGTGTTGGGCCGCAAGGCGGTCTTCAAATCGACGGCCGACACGGTGGGCGACGCGGCCTTGATCACCGGGGCGGCGCTGGCCGTCAATCGGAAGACCGACGAGGCCGGGTTGGCTCTTCTGGCCGCGGGCGCTGTGAGCAAGATCCTGGCCGCCGCCGCCCAGCCCCAAGCCGACACGCGGATGTGGGACAATCTTCCTTTGTACCTGACCTTCGCCGCCTTTCGCCTGCCTCCGGGGGCTTATCAGGCCTCTTTCGAATTTCTTGACGCCGACAGAAAGCCCTTTCCCGAGTTGACGAAGATCGTGAAGTTTCGCGTGCCGGCGGACGGGCGCGACACGGTTTTGTTTGTGAGTGATCAGTCCCTCAGCCCCCAAGAACAATGAAAACATCAGTTGTTGTTATGCTGTGCGCCGGAAGCCTGATTCTGGGCGCGGGTTGCAAGACCGAAACGGGCGCGCTGCCGCCTGTGAACACGACGCAGCACGACACGGAGAACCGCCTCCAGTTCGTGCTCATGGACAAAGGAGCCCAGCGCTCGGTCACTTGCTCGGGCATCGAACAGAAAGTGTTGCCGGACGGCCGGCTCGAGGTGGCCGCCAACGTGCGAAACCGCGAAAATCGGCGGATCCAGGTCCAGGTCAATTGCGAGTTCAAGGACGCCGAGGGGTTTACGGTGGATTCCACGCCGTGGCAAACCCTTATCTTGACCGAGAACGGCCAGGAAACCGTCCGCTTCACCTCGCTCAACAATCAGGCCAAGAAATTCACCATCCGCGTTCGCGAGGCGCGTTGAACGGCGGGGGCGAATCGGCCAAACGGCCCCGCCGTTCAACGCGCCTCGCGAACGCGGATGGTG
>JAGHDA010000064.1 GCA_021160185.1 Verrucomicrobiota bacterium | reverse complement strand
CTTCCGGAACATGCGGCCCTGATAAGCTATCCTCACCGACAACGGGCGGGAATACTGTGGAAGGGAGGATCGGCATCCTTACCAGTTGTATCTGGCTTTGAACGACATCGAACGCCGCAGGACGAAGGTGGGGCGGCCAAGGACGAACGGTTTTGTGGAACGGTTCGACCGGACGGTTCTGGACGAGTTCTTGCGCCCGGCTTTCAGGAAGGAGTTTTACGAGTCGGTCGAGGCCCTGCAGAAGGACCTGGACAAGTGGCTCAAGCACTACAACTACGAGCGCCCGCGCCAGGGTTACAGGAACATGGGCAAGCGCCCATTTGACACCGTGAAAAAGTTGATCAAGATGCCCACTAAGAAGGTTGTCTGAACAGATAAAGGGATCGCCAAGGCGATGAATGAATGCTCGGCCGAGCTGCCCTACGGCGTCAGCGAACTCGCCCAAGCCGGGCTGACCGCGGTTCCCAGCGCAACGGTTCGCCCGCCGCGGATCGCCGAAGCGCCCGCGGCGCTTGAATGCCGCGAATGGGGAACCCTGCGCGTGGGCAAAAACCGCCTTGTGCTCGGCCTAATCAAGCGCGTGTTCGTAAAAGACGAACTGGCGGACCCGGAAAAGCTCCGGGTGCGGCTGGACCGGTACTTTCCAATTGGCAGGATGGGCGGGCCGGACCTCTACAGCCGCACGCGCGATCGCTTTGCCATGCCGCGACCCGAGTAAGCGCCCAGGAGGCCCGGCGTTTCAATCGCGCTCCGATTGTTGGCTCCACCCCGCGCGAGGGAGTGACGCGGCGTCGTTTGCTGCGGTAAGCTGGCTTTGTGGCAAATGACGCGCGAACCTCGGACAAACTGGCTGGGCGCATCATGTGGGGCATGGCGGCGGGCCTGGCGATCGGGCTGCTCGCCCGGCTTCTTTGGACATGGGCGGTTCCGCTTCGGGGCTTTCTGGAAGGCGTTTCCCGGGAAGCCCTGGACCCCTTCGGGCAAATCTTCCTGCGTCTGCTTTTCTTCATCGTAGTGCCCCTGGTGTTCGCTTCGTTGACGCTGGGAGTCCTCCAGCTTGGCAGCCTGGAGCGGCTGGGCCCCTTGGCGGGGAAGACGTTTCTGGTTTTTGGATTCAACATGGCGGTGGGAGTGGCGATCGGGCTGGCGGTCATGAACACCGTCCGGCCCGGCAAGCGGCTTGCGCCCGAAACCAAGCGGGAGCTGATCGCGCAATACGGCGCGCAAGCCCAAGCGGCGGAAGCGAAGGCCGAGGAACGGCCGCGTCTGACTTTCCGACAGTTGGTGGAGATGCTGATGCCGCGCAATCTGCTTCGGGCGGTGGTGGATTTCCAGATCCTGCCGCTGATCGTTTTTGCTCTCCTGGTGGGAGCGGCCGGGTCGCAAATCGGGGAGCGACGGCGCGAGAGTCTCCAGGAAGCCATGGCGATCATAGCGGAGGTCTCCACCCGCATCGTGCGGTTCGCCATGCTTCTCGCCCCTTACGCCGTAGGAGCGATGATGTGCAGCCTGGTCATTCGCGTCGGCGCGGACATCCTGCGAGCGCTGCTTCTTTTCGTGGCGTGTGTGCTGGGAGGCATCGCGCTGCACCTGTTCGGCACGATGGCCGCGCTGGTCAAGCTCGTCGCCCGCCGTCGTCCCGCCGAGTTTTTCAAGGCGGTTCGCGCGGTGCTGGTAACCGCTTTTTCCACCAGCTCCAGCAGCGCCACCTTGCCGACCACGATCGCAGTGACTCAGGAAAACTTGGGCGTGCGAACCGGCACGGCCGGGTTCGTGTTGCCGCTGGGCGCGACGATGAACATGAGCGGCACCGCGCTCTACGAAGGATGTGTGATCCTCTTCATCGCCCAGGCGTTTGATGTGAACCTCTCGCTGTGGAACCAGATCACGCTATTGGTGTTCACCGTGCTTAGCGCGGTGGCGGTGGCGGGCATCCCCGGCGCTTCGATCCCGGTCATGATCGGCCTCTGCCGCGGATTCGGCATCCCGCCCGAAGGCATCGCGTTGATCCTGGGCGTGGACCGCCTTCTGGATATGGCCCGAACCACCTTGAACGTAGGGGCCGACATGGTCACCGCTTGCATCGTGGACCGCTGGATGCTTGCAAGCGAAGCTTCCCGACCCGGCCTCTCGCCAGGATAGCGTTCGCCTCGGATCGCCCGTCCAGCAATCCGCCCGCCGCAGAAAACCGGGCCGGAGCGGCTTTCCGGGGAAGGCGGCTTACGGTTTCCGGGCCCGAATGCGCAGGCGCGCCACGCTGAATGGCGGAAGCTCCAACGTCAAAGCCCCTGGCTCCGTCGCGATCCGGACAACCCGCGGCGCAACCTGGTCGGGCCGCCCGAGCGTGGTTCCCTGCCACGGCTTGTCCGCCTGCAGCAGCCACAGCTCGGCGCGGTCGGCCGCTTCCAGGCCGGTCCACCGGACGCGCGTCCGGATCGGCCCATCCGTTCCCCGATGGATCAGGGAAATCCACATCCCGCCCTGCCCGTCCTCGGCGGCGAGCGCGTCCACAAGACCGTAGCGGACTCCCGGCGCGGCGGCGCGAAGGTCAGGCAGAACGCCGGGCGCGCGGGCCTCGCCGCAGCGGATGCGGACCGGCAGAGGGCGTCGGCCGCAAAACACGGCGAACGCCGCTCGCGCGTAGTAACACGGATCGGCCCACACCCGCTCGCGCTCTTTCCGCAGACCCCCGCCGTGGTTGACCACGGCCGAATGGGTGACCAGCGAGACGAACGGCCCCAGCCGAACGCAAGCGTGGTAGATGAGCGTGTCGTAGACGGCCTCGGTGATCGAGGACTGGCGGGGAAGAGTTTCCGAGGTCAAACGGACCGGCTTGGCAGGATCGCCGCGGCGGCCCACCCGAGCGAAAAGCTGCAGTTCGGTCACACCCAGCCGAGGGTTCTTCACGCCGGCGCGGCTCATCTCCTCGCGCAACGCCGCCCACTTCGCCTCCAGCGCTTCCGGCACGGCCATGAAGTCGCGATACACATCCAACGGGTCGGCCGTCTGCGGAACCGAGCCGCCGATAAGGGGGTGGTCGGTGATGGCGTTCCAAGGCGCGCGGATCCGGCGCAGGATCGTTCTGTTCCACCGGCCTCCCCGGAAGACCGGCTCGCCGCACGCATAGACCTGGATGGTCGGGTCAACGGCCCGCATGGCGCGGACGAACCGGTCGAAACGGTCGGCGTAGCCTTCGGGGGTGGTCCAGTAGAACTGCCAGCGGCCCCACAGCTCATTGCCGATCTCCCAATGGCGCACCCGGTAAGGCTCGGGATGGCCGTTGGCGGCGCGCAGCGCGCCCATCGGCGTGTTCGTCGCCCCGTTGCAGTATTCCACCCAGGCGGCGGCTTCCTCCGGCGAGCCGCTCCCGGCGTTCACGCAGATCATCGGCTCGCAACCCACGACCCGGCAGAACCGGAGGAATTCGTCCGTCCCAAAGGTGTTCGGCTCCACGCCTCCCCAAGCGTAGTTCGGCCGGGAAGGCCGCGTCGCCGCCGGACCCACCCCGTCGCGCCAGTGATAGCCGCTGACAAAGTTCCCCCCGGGCCAGCGGAGAAGCGGCAGGCGCAAGGCTTTCAGGAGCCGAACCACGTCCGGATCGAAGCCTTCCACATGATCGGCGGGGCGGAGGAAGACGCACCGGAGCACGGCCTGGCCGGGGCGCTCGCCGAGCAAGGCCAGGCGATAGCGGGCCTCGGGCGGAACGTCGGCGGGAAGCTCCAGACGAGCGCGGAGCCATCCCCACGAATCGGCAAGCCGGCCGAGAGAGACCTCCGCGCAAGACGCGCCGGATTCATCGCGCAACTCGACCTTCAAAGGAAAAGGCTCCGGCGCGCGGCCGTAAACCGCCAACTCATACCGCCGCGTCCGATGCGCGGGAAGCCAGGTCCATTGGCACACACCCTGGCCGGCGCAAGCGATCTGGATCCGTTGGGCGCGGCTCCCTTTGGGGCCGACGTCGGGGCTGACCCGAACCTCCTCCGCCGGTCCCACGCGCGCCCAGAAACAGGCCAGGCCGTCCCGCCGCGCCCGGACGAGCCCTTCCAAGGCGGTCTCAGGCCATCCGTAACGGCGGGCCTGACGTTGAAGCTCCGCGTCGATCGCCGAATCCCGCCAGAGGAACAACGCCACGCCGTCCGGCGACATCGGCCCCGCCCGAAAAGTGTATTCTCCGAAAGTCGGGTTCCGCAGGATTTGGGCGTCCATGCCATTGTAGATGTTCCACCAGAGATGCTCGGCGAACTTGCCGGTCAACAGGCGCGAAATGCGATAAGAAGCAGGCCGGTCCGCCCGAACCTGGATTTCGGCCTTCCCGGGATCGGGAGCGAATTCCACCTGGCAAATCGGTTCGGAGAAGGCCGCTCCACACAGGGCGCCTAAGGCGAGCGCCGCCGCCGGCCCGCGTCGCAGGAAAACTTTCTTCCGGCTCATGGAGCTATTGAACGTTCCCCCCGGCAAGAGAGCAATCTCGAACGCCCTTTCCGACAAGG
>JAGHDA010000062.1 GCA_021160185.1 Verrucomicrobiota bacterium | reverse complement strand
TCGTCTTCCGGTTCGCGGACCACTGCAAGTCCCTGTGCCTTGCGGGGCTCGCGCCTCAAGTATCCCTTGCGGACGAGCTGGCTGACCTGGGCATGCGCGCTCGCATGGGTGATGCCGAGTATCTCGGCGAGTTCCTGGATCGTCGGCGGGTAGCCCTTGCGGGCGATATAGTCCCGGATCTCCCTCAGCGTCCGTCGCTGGCGCTCGGTTATGCTGACGATGGGACGCCGCCCGGGGCCGCCCTTCCTCCGCTTGGCGGGGCCCTTCGTCCGGTTTGATTTCACAACCGCCACCTTTATGTTGACCGTTCTTGGCAAGAGCAACGTTTCCTTTTTCCTCGCTGAACAAACCGGACCTGCGTAGCGCAGGCGTGTTGCGGCCATGAACGCCCTACTATAAGGGCGAACATATATTAGGTCAAAAGAAAAACTAAGCTTCCCCAAATGTTTTGGCGAGTTCTGTGGCAAACAACATCGCTCCTACAAACTTTGTCTGGGATCCAACGAGATCGAGCGCCGCAAGACCAACGCGGGCTGCCGCATGCCAACGGCTCAGTCGAGCGCTTCAACCGGCTCGTGCTTGATGAGTTTCGGCGTGATTTCGAACACATGACAAAGGACAAGCTTCTTCGTAGCGTTGTCGTGGCGGCGCGCCTGCCTGTGCGTTGCACGGAAATAGGTCGCGGCAGGCATGCAGAAGCGGGCCGCTTTCGTCCATGAACCGCCGCGCCTCCCCTGCCCGCCTCGGGGCTTGGGCGATTCAGGGGGGGCGAAACGTTGAAGCCCCGCCGGGAGGATCCGACGGGGCTTTAAAAAATCTGGCTCCAGAGGCAGGACTCGAACCTGCAACCCACCGGTTAACAGCCGGTTGCTCTACCATTGAGCTACTCTGGATCGCTCAATCCGCGCGAATAGTTACCGCGGGAACCGGAGGCGGTCAACCTCAAAAACCGCTTCCGGCGGATCGGCCTCCTCGCGCCGATCCAAAACGCCGCCCCCGGCAAGGCGCTCAGGGCGCGCTGACCGTTTTCAGGAACGGCCGGAGCAGGCCGTACTTGCGCCGCCAGGTGGTGTACATGAAGCCGCGCACGCCGGGAAGCGAGCGGGCCGCGGCGGCCCAGCCGCGAGTCTCGCCCAGGTCGGCCGCGTCGTAATAGCAGGCCACAAGCGTCTGGAACCCCCGGTCGGCGAAGAATTTGAGGCTCGCCTTTCGCGGCGCGCCGCCCCAAACGGCCACGACGATGTCCTTGGGCAAATGTTTCCACGACCCGGCGAAACTGCCGCGGACCAGGTAGTAGTCGCCGCGGGCGTTGTGGTTCGGATCGAACATGTCGGACCAGACATACAGCCGCGCGCCGGGGAAACGGCGGCGGAGGATCCCGCGCTGGCGCGCCACGCATTCGCCCAGCAGCTCGCCCATGTCGCGCCCCGCGCATCGGGCGCAAGAGCCGCCCATCCGAATCTCGTCCATGCTGAGCAGGAAGGCCTTGGGGCGGACGACCTTGGCCAAGGCGGCGGCCTCGCGGTCCCAGATCCGGTAGATCTCCGGCTCGGCCATGCAGGCGGTGATCTGGGAGCGGTTGATGATCATCGGATGATACCAGCTCACGAGCAGGCGCTCCCCTTCCCGAATGCGGCCGCCGGGCAGGAGGCGCAGCCGGGCGGGCTCATGGTCCGGACGGTAGAGGTTGAACTTGGGGTCGGCAAGCGGCGCGTAGTCCCTGCCCTCCTCGTAGAGGCGGCCGGTGGCGGCGCTGCGGACGGTCACAGGCGTTCCGGGCCGGCGGAGGACGTTCACCGGGCCGATCTCCTCCAACCGCCAATCGTCGATCCAGAATCTGCCGGAACGTCCGCCCCAGACGCCCGCGTACACCCGCGCCTTGCTGTAGTCGAGGCTGTTGAAAATCATCGAGAGCCGGCGCCAGTCGCCGGTGGAAGGCAGGTTGAAGCTGCGCGGGGCGAGGTTGCGCTTTCCGGCCAGAACCAGCATCCGGAAGGCGGAAGCAGGCTGGAGGTTCTCCGTTTTGACCCAAACGGACATCCGGTAGCAACGCCAGGGCCGCAGGGCGACCTCCTGCATCACGCGCCCGTGTCCGTGCGGATCGGCGCTGAAATTCTCCATCCGCAAGGCGCGCCGGCCGCCATGGCGCACGCGCTCGTCGACGAAGCTGACGGTTCCGGGCCGATCATGGAACGCGAAGGCGGGGAATCGGCCGCCCTTGGCCTCTTCGAAGCCGCCGTCGCGGATGCGGACCGCCGGGTCGGGCAGGAACCGCGCCCAGCCGCGGGAGACCGCGAAGGGGGCGTCGCGAACCGGCAAGCCTTCGGCCAGGTGCGGGTTGTGGGCCAACAAGCCCCCGGCGTAGCCGACGGAGAAAAGCGAAGGGATCAGCTCCAGCCCCTGCGCCTTGCAGAGCCTATCCAGTCGCCGGAGCCGCTCCGCGAATTCCGGGGGCTTCCTGGACATCGTGTCCAGGCCGGCCGAGAGAACCGCGCCGTTGTAACCGGCCGCGGCGGCGGCGCAGACCAGGTTGGTCATCTCCGCCCAATCCGCGTCGCGGAGCAGGTTCATGCCGAAGAGCCAGACGAATCGGTCCTGCCACGGCCGGGCCGGTTTGCCGGAAGCGGCGCCGGCGGTTGCGACAGAGGCAAGACACAACGCGGCCGTCGCGGCGGCGGCCGTCCAACGCATGCGCAGGGATTTCATCGGGGGCTCCTTGTTTCCGATGCCATGGCCGAAAGCCGGAGCGCGGCGGGCTCAACCCCCCGCCGCGCCTTCCATAAAGGCGTAGCAGACCAGGTGGAGGATGAGCATGTGGGCGTCTTCGGCGCGGCCGTAGTGGCCGTCGGCGGTTCGGATGACCAGCTCGGCCGCCTCGGCCAGCCGGCCGCCCCGCGCGCCGACCAGGGCGACGGTCTTGAGGCCGCGCTCCCTGGCCCATTCGACGGCCTTGACACAGTTGGGCGAATTGCCGCTGACGCTCAGGGCGATGGCCACGTCGCCCGGCCGGGCGTAATTTTGGAGCTGGCCCACAAAGACCTCCTCGTAGGCGTAGTCGTTGGCGAGCGCGGTGAGCCAGCTGACGTTGTCGGCGAGGCTGAGGACCTTAAACCGCCGAGGGAGCTTGTCCGAAGCGCCCTTGCCCAGGTCGACGGCGAAATGGGAAGCGTTGGCGGCGCTGCCGCCGTTGCCGAAGACAAACACCTGAGCCTCCCGGTCGAGGGCGTCCTTGAGGAGGCGGACCAAAGCGGCGACCTGCTCGGCCGGCACGGCGTCCACCGTGCGCCGAAACGCTTCCAGGTAAGCTTCAAGCCATTCCTTCATCGGCGGCTACTATGCGTCCAAAGCGCCCGGCAAGCCAAATCTCTTTCCCTCCGCGCCGGACCGCCCGGCCGTTCAAGCGAGGCCCACCGCCCGACCGTCGGGCAGCACCTTGATCCGGACCGCGGCCGGCTCCTTGGGCAAGCCGGGCATGGTGACGATGTTGCCGCAGATGGCCGCGATGAATCCCGCTCCCGCCGAGATGCGCAGCTCGTTGACGGTGATGCGGAAGCCCTTCGGGCGGCCGCGGAGCCGGGCTTTGTCCGAGAGGGAAACAGGCGTTTTGGCCACGCAGACGGGCAGCTTGTCGAATCCATGGCGTTCGAGCAGCTCCAGGTCCGTCTCGGCGCTGCGGTCGTATTCCACGCCGGAGGCACCGTAGAGGCGGCGGGCCACGCGCTCGATCTTGGCCGGGATGGAATCCTCCAGCTTGTAGAGGAAGCGCAGCTTGCGGCGGCTGTTGCGGCGGGCGGCGCGGATCACGGCCTGGGCCAGCTCCGCGGCGCCTTCGCCGCCGCGCCGGTAATGCTCGGCCACGACCGCCTCCACGCCTTGCCGCTCGCAGAACCGGACCAGCTTGCGGAGGTCGGCAGGGGCGTCCTCGTCGAACCGATTGACGGCCACCACCGGCTCCAAGCCGAAGCGGCGGATGTTCTCGATGTGCTTGGCCAGATTGCCCGCCCCGCCTTCGGGCGTGAAGCCGCCGTGCCATTTGACCGCCTTGACCGTGGCGACGATCACCGCCCCTTGCGGCTGGAGCCCGGCGAGGCGGCACTTGATGTGGAAAAACTTCTCCGCGCCCAGGTCGGTCCCGAACCCCGCCTCGGTCACGACGTAATCGGCCAGCTTGAGCGCCATGCGGGTGGCGATGGCGGCGTTGGTTCCCTGGGCGATGTTGGCGAAAGGCCCGCCGTGGACGAACGCCGGCGTCCCTTCCAGGGTCTGGACCAGGTTGGGATGAACCGCGTCGCGCAGCAGCACCTGCATCGCGCCCACCGCCCGCAAGACCTCGGCGCGGACCGGCTCGCCCTTGTAGGTGAAGCCCACCACCATCCGGCTCAGCCGCTCGCCCAGGTCGCGGAAGTCGCGCGCCAGGCAGAGGATGGCCATCACTTCCGAGGCGGGCGTGATGTTGAAGCCGTCCTTGCGCGGCACGCCGTTCCTCACGCCGCCGAGCCCGACGAAGATCTCCCGCAACGCCCGGTCGTTCAGGTCCATCACCCGGCGCAGGACGATCCGCCGCGGGTCGATCCCCAGGTCGTTTCCGTGATGGATGTGGTTGTCCACCATCGCGGCGAGCAGGTTGTTGGCTTTGGTGACCGAATACATGTCGCCGGTGAAGTGGAGGTTGATGTCCTCCGCCGGGGCGACCTGGGCTCGTCCAGCGCCTGTGCCGCCGCCCTTGATGCCGAAGTACGGTCCCAGAGAAGGCTCGCGCAGGCAGATGGCGGTCCGTCGGCCGAGTCGGCGCAGGGCGTCGCCCAGGCCGATCGTGGTGGTGGTTTTGCCCTCGCCCTGGGGCGTGGGGCTCATGGCCGTAACCAGGATGAGGCGTCCGTCCGGCGCGTCGGCCCGTTCCGCCAGCTCGTCGATGGGGATCTTGGCGATGTAGTGGCCGTGGGGCAGAATCCGGTCCGGATCCAGGCCCAGCTCGGCCGCAACCTCCTGAATGCGCCGCGGCGGCGTTGCGTGTTCTGTTCGACTCATAGCGTCCGATT
>JAGHDA010000418.1 GCA_021160185.1 Verrucomicrobiota bacterium | reverse complement strand
CCTTTACATCGGCGCATTCGCCGATGCTCTCCACGTCCGGCTTCTCGGCGAGGAAGTTGCGGATTCGCTCTCGCGCCAAGGGCTCGTCATCCACGATGAGCGTTCGTATCGGCATCGGTTCCCTTTCTGGAAGGATTTTGGCCCGCGCCGGGCTCGGTCGCAAATCCTTCTGTGAGTCGGAGAGGCGGCTTCCTTTCCGCGACCAGCCTGCGGCTTCAACGCGGCGATGCTGGTGAGGGCGTTGAAGAGGGAATGAGGATTGAGCTGCGTCTGCAAGGCCGTGGGCCGCGCCTTGGTCAGGCGCTGTTCCAGCGCCGCGGCGTGGACGACCGCCAACCGAGCCCATCGCTTGCGCCGGATCGGGAAACGCCGAGCGAGACGGGCCTCGCCCGGCGGCCGGCGGGGAAGGGAGGTCAAACGGTCACCGCGGTTCCGCTGGCGGTCACCATCAGCATGCTTCCCTGGCCGCCCACAGTTTCGTAGTCCAGGTCCACGCCGATCACCGCGTTGGCGCCAAGCTGGCGGGCGGCCGCCCGCATTTCCTCCAGGGCCTCTTCCCTTGCCCGCGCCAGGACCTTTTCGTAGGAGCCGGATCGCCCCCCTACGATGTCCCGGATGCCCGCAAACAGTTCGCGGAAAATGTTCGCGCCCACAACGGCCTCGCCTGAAACAATCCCGTGGTACTGTTGAACCGGGCGCCCTTCGATCACATTGGTTGTTGTGATGATCATGAGGCCATGATAGGCGCCCGCGCGGGCGGCGCCAACGCTGGAGCGCCCTCTTGCGGCGATTTGCGCCTGAGGCGCGGATGAGGCATAAAGGAAGATGTCGGGAGAAGAGAATCCGGGGGGCAAGCCGGCTCCTGGAAGTCTTATGCAAAAACATGATGGGTGGAATGATGAGTGGAAAAATCTCCAACAGCCGGCCGCCGTGCGGCGCGAGGAAACCGAGGAAAATTCGGGACGGCGTGTTTTATGTGGGCGCGGCGGACTGGGACCGGGCCCTCTTCGACGCGCTGATTCCGCTTCCTGACGGCACCAGCTACAACGCCTACCTGATCGAAGGCTCGGAAAAAACGGCCCTCATCGACGCCGTCGAGCCGCGCAAGATCGAAGAGCTGCTCGACCAGATCAGCGGCGTCAACCGAATCGATTACATCGTTTCCCTCCATGCCGAGCAGGATCATTCCGGCGGGATCCCCCACGTCCTCGAGCGTCATCCGGAGGCAAAAGTGGTCGCCAACGCCAAGGCCAAGACGATGCTTCAGGACCTGCTGGCGCTGCCCGAGGAAGTTTTCCTGACGGTCAAGGAAGGGGACGCGCTTTCCCTCGGCGGCAAGACGCTCGAGTTCATCATGACCCCCTGGGTTCATTGGCCGGAGACGATGTGCGCCTTTCTTCCCGAAGAGGGGATCCTTTTTTCCTGCGACATGTTCGGGGCGCATCTGGCTTCGAGCGAGTTGTACGCGACGGACAGGGGCCGTGTTTTGGAGGCGGCCAAGCGGTACTATGCGGAGATCATGATGCCCTTCGCCAACGTGATCCGAAAGAACCTCGAGAAAATCGGCCGCTTTCCGATTCAAATGATCGCTCCCAGCCACGGGCCCGTCTACGCCGATCCGGGGTTGATCCTCGAAGCGTACGGGGAATGGGCCAGCGGTCCGCCAAAGAATCTCGTGGCGCTTCCTTATGTTTCCATGCACGGAAGCACGCAGCAGATGGTGGATTGCCTGCTTGCCGGCCTGGTGAATCGCGGAGTCCGGGTCGCCCCCTGCAACATGGAGAACGGCGACATCGGCAAGCTGGCCATGTCGCTTGTGGACGCGGGCTCGCTTGTCCTCGCCGCGCCCACGGTGTTGGGAGGGCCTCACCCCAACCTTTTTTACGCCGCCTTCCTCGCGGCTCAGTTGCGTCCCAAGGCGAAGTTTTTGAGCGTCATCGGCTCCTACGGTTGGCAGGCCAAAACGGCGGAAACGCTGACCGGCGTCTTTGCGTCGCAGAAGATGGAGGTTTTGGAGCCGGTGCTGGCCAAAGGGCTGCCCAAGGCCGCCGAGCGGGAGGCTCTCGATCGGCTTGCCGCAACGATCGCCGAGAAGCACCGCGAGAACGGCTTCGCCTAGCCGCCCCGGCGCAAACCGCGTTCCCCCCCCGAAGCGGGGGGAAGGCGGATTTTCTTTTGCAAAGCCTTACCGCGGCGCGACCGGCAACACCAGGCGCGAAGGACGGGCGCGATCGTGGTACACGGTCTGTGTGGCTTTCAAAAGCTTCGTGTCGGTTCCAAGCGGCAGCCCGCTGTTCGCGTTCCGGTCAAACCGCGGGAAGTTGCTGCTTGAAACCTCGATTCGGATCCGATGGCCTTTCTTGAAAAGATTCGCCGTGACGCCCGCCTCGATCTCGTACCGGTACGTCTTGCCGGGGCGAATGAGCGAAGGCTCGACGTTCGACCGGCGGAATCGCGCCCGGAGGATCCCGTCGCATAGGTTGAAGGCTCGCCCGTCAGGGTGAACGTCCGCCAGCTTCACCGTGAAATCGGTGTCCGGAGCGGTGGAGGCGGCGTGGAGGACGAGGCGGACCGGCCCGATCACGCAGACCGGTTCTTCCAACGGCGGGGTGGTGTAGACGAGCACGTCGGATCGTTTCTCGATTTCGGTCTGGTCGAACGGCCCGGAGGGCAGGGCTGCCAGGTTGTTGCCTCCATGGGTGGGAACCGGGCGGTTCGGATCGTACACGAACCGGTCGGGCGGGGTTTGTCCTTCAGGCGGGCGGAGGGCAAGGCGGCCGTCGCCGCCGAGGCTGTTGGCCTTGCCGTCGCTCGCCAGGTAGTAGGAGACAAACTTCACGCCGCGTGGAGGCCATTGGCAGGCAGGACGCCACTTGTTCTCGCCCATCACGAAGAGAAGCAGCGGAGGCCAATCTTCCACCCCGGTCTCCTTTCCTTTGAGCCAGTACTCGAACCACTTGAGTTGGAGCTCCATGACGTTGAGCTCCGCCTCCGGACCGAAATCCAGCTCGCCGAGCCGGCGCTTCGCCGGCCCGTGCGCCCAAGGCCCCACGACCACGCATTGATTGCGCCGGGCAAGCCGGCTTTTCGACTCGTGCCGGACCCGCTCGATCATCTCGATGACCGGCTTGGAGAAGATGTCGTACCAGCCGCCGATATTGAGAATGGGCGCGGCGATGTCCTTGTAACGGTCCGGGACGCCCCGCCGCCGCCAGTACGCGTCGTACGTTGAATGGGCTATCCAGTCTCGCAAATAGGGCGCGCGCCGGTCGAACTGCTCGTCCCATCGGTTGAGCGGGAGAAACTCGAACGCCTTGCGAAGGCGGTTTGCGTCGGCCCGAATGCCGCCCACGCCCGCGCCCCAGCCGAAACACAAGGCCAGTTGGAAAGCCCCGCCCGGATAGGCCGCGTGCGGATAAGCCTCCGCGAACGGGACCATCGGAACCATCGCTTTGAGCTGAGGCGGCGCCCCGGGCGCCAACGCCCATTGGGTCCAGCCCACATAGGACCCGCCGGCCGTCCCGATCCGGCCGTTGCACCACGGCTGGGCGATCACCCACTTGAGCGTGTCTTGGCCGTCCTGGACGTCGTAGCGGAACGGATCCCATTTCCCCTCCGAATCGCCCCGGCCCCGGCAGTCCTGGCTCACCACCGCGTACCCCAAGCGCCTCATGCCCGCGCCGAGGGCGGCTTTCTCGCCGCCTTTGCCGTAAGGCGTCCGCGTCAGGATGACCGGGAAAGCGCCTTTTTCGGAGGGGAGAAACACATTGGCCGCGAGGCGGGTTCCGTCCCGCATCGGAACCATGACATTCTTGAGGAATTGAGCGGCCGCGCGGGCGCTGACGGCCCCGGCCACCGCCGCGGCCAACGCGAACGGCGCAAGGCGCGACGCGAACGATCGAGGCGTTTTCATGGAAGCCACCCTACCCGATCCCGCCTCGACGGCCAACGCTTTTCGACGCCTCAGAACCCGAGCACGGCCATCGGGCAGGGGGCGCAGCGAGCGATTCCTCGACGCTTCGGAAACTCCGAACGTCCCGGAACTTGCCTCCCGCATGGCGCCTGGGCCGAGCGTTCCCTTCGCCATCAGATTCCCACGGATTGGGGTTGCCACGGTGGGGCGATGGTCCATGATGAGGGCATGGGGTGTTACAAGAAGCTGCCCAAGGTAGGGAAGTGTTGCGCCCTGGTCCTGGCCTCGGCCCTGCTGGCCGGTAGGGGCGCGCTTGGCGCCGACCCGGAAGTGTCGAACGTCCGGGCGGAGCAGCGGCTGGGCACCCAACTGGTCGAGATCACCTACGACCTGGCGGATCCGGACAGCGCCGCCCTGACAGTGAGCGTGGCGGTGTCGGACAATGCGGGCTCGAGCTACGCGGCTCCGTCCCCTGCGTTGCGGTTGACGGCTGCGCTCGACGTAGACGGTCGTTTGGTGATAAGCTACCCAACGACGGCCGGGTGGGCTTATACCGTGGAGGTCTCCGATGATTTGTGGGCGTGGCAGACGCTCGTCACGAACGTTCTTGGCGACGGCAATATCGCGACCTTCCGTGATCCAGAGCCAGCAACTTCGCGACAAGCTCGTTTCTATCGACTGAAAGCCATGCCTTCGGCGCCCGAAGGCATGGCGCTCATCCCGGCCGGACCGTTCCAGATGGGCGATTCGTTCGATGAGGGGGAGGTCGAAGAGCGCCCCGTGCACACGGTCTATGTGAGCGCCTTTTACATGGACAAATTCGAGGTGAGCAAAGCGCTGTGGGATGAGGTTTACCAGTGGGCCATCGCGCACGGCTACAGCTTTGACAATGCCTGCTCCGGCAAGGCCGCCGATCATCCGGTCCACTACGTGAACTGGTATGACTGTGTGAAATGGTGCAATGCGCGGAGTGAGCGGGAGGGGTGTGTGCCGGCGTATTACACCAGCGCGGCGCAGACGGAGGTGTATCGCACGGGGCGGGTGGACGTGGAAAACGACTGGGTGAAGTGGGATGCGGGCTACCGGCTGCCCACCGAGGCGGAGTGGGAGAAGGCAGCGCGGGGCGGCTTGAGCGGCCGCCGGTTCCCCTGGGGGGACACCATTTCCCACAGCCAGGCAAACTACCTCAGCTTCACTGCCTTAAGCTACGACGTGAGTCCGACGCTGGGTTACCATCCGGACTATGCAGTCGGAGACCCGCCTTACACCAGCCCGGTGGGGTCTTTCGCGCCGAACGGGTATGGGCTTTACGACATGGCGGGGAATGTTTGGGAATGGTGCTGGGACTGGTATGATCGGAGTTACTACTCCCGCTCGCCGCAGGTAGATCCGCGAGGTCCAACGGATAGCGAGCGCTGGTACCGGGTTGTCCGGGGCGGCGATTGGTACAACGGCGCCAGGGACTGCCGGGTTGCGAGCCGGTGCTTCAACTTCCCGCACTTTAGCTACATCACCTACGGATTCCGGTCCGTCCTCCCCGTAGGTCCGTGATGAGCGGAGCTGGGACAACAAGAAGAGGGAGCGGAGTCGGCCGGCATCCTGGCCATTCGGGCGGATGGGGCCGAGGGCGAGCCGCTGGCAACGGCCGAGGCGCCTGCGCTGGATTTCGATGGGGACGGTCTCAGCAACCTGGCCGAGTACCGGGCGGGAACCGACGCCGCCGACCCGCATTCGTATTTGCGGATCAAGTCGCTGGTCGTCCTTGGCGAAGAGGCGGGAATCGAGCTCCGGTGGGGTTCGGCGCCAGGCCGGCTTTACTCGATCCTAAGATCGGCGACCGTTACCGGCGGATACGTTCCCGTTGCTGAGCACATCCAGCCGACGCCGCCTGAGAATGTGTGGGTCGACCGGGATGCCACGCTCTCGGATGTCGAATTCTATCGGTTGAAAGTCGAGTAGCGCCGGGAAGGGCGGGATACGCAAAGGACGCGCCGCCGCATTGACTGGGCGTCCCGCGAGTCTGGCGGCGGCCATCTTTCCTGGGAACGACTTCCCGGAGATTCCGCCGGAGCCTTGATCCGGCTCCTACGGGGCCGCGGGCTTCCCGTCCGGAATGGGCGCAGGCGTCGCCGTGGCTTGGAGTCTAGGAGCGTTGCCGGCGCCGCTGAGAGCTTCCCTCTATTCGGGCAGCAAGTCCGCCACGGCGGCGCGCTCTTCTTTGAGCTCGTTGACCGAGGCCTCGATCTTCCCGCGGGCGAACTCGTTGAGCGGCACGTCCTGGACGATCGCGACACGCCCCTCCTCGTTCCGCGTCGGGAAGGAACAGATCAGTTCCGGCTCCACGCCGTAGCTGCCGTCCGAACAGAGGGCCACGCTATGCCAGTCGCCCGCTTCGGTGGGGTTGGCGAGGAAACGCACCGTGTCGATCACGGCGTTGGCCGCGCTGGCGGCGCTGGATGCCCCGCGCGCCTTGATGATGGCCGCGCCCCGTTGCTGGATCGTGGAGAGAAACTCGGTTTGGAGCCATGGCTCGTCCCCGATGACTTCCAGCGCGGGCCGGCCGTGGATGCGGGCGTTGTAGAAGTCCGGATACTGGGTGGAGGAATGGTTGCCCCACACCCCCAGGTTGGACACCTGGCTGACCGCCGCGCCCGACTTGCGGGCCAAAAGGCTCTTGGCGCGGTTTTCATCCAGCCGCGTCATGGCGAACCAGCGGTCTTTGGGGACTTCCGGAGCGTTCTTCATGGCGATGTAGCAATTGGTGTTGCACGGGTTCCCTACAACCAAGACGCGCACGTCTGAGGCCGCGTGCTCCTGAATGGCGCGGCCTTGTCCAACAAAGATCTTCCCGTTGACGCCCAGCAGGTCCTTCCGCTCCATGCCGGCTTTGCGGGGCACGCTGCCCACCAGCAGCGCCCAGTTGATCCCGTTGAAGCCTTCGGCCAGAGAGGATGTGGCCGTAATGCCGCGGAGCAGAGGAAAGGCGCAGTCTTCCAACTCCATCACAACGCCTTCCAGCGCCTTCATGGCCGGTTCGATTTCCACCAGATGAAGGATCACCGGCTGGGAAGGGCCGAACATCTCGCCCGCCGCGACGCGGAACAACAGCGAATAGCCAATCTGTCCGGCGGCCCCGGTGACCGCCACGCGTATGGGGGTTACGCTCATGGTTTGTTCTTCTTTCTTGAGCTTAGGTTGCCATCCGGCCGTTTCGATCCGGACAGGAACGAGTGTAACCTGAGATGGCCTGGACGGGAAGCGTTTCCTCCAGCGGGGCTATTCCAGCTCGTCTTCGCTGAAGGATTCCACTTGGTAGATAGACACCTTGGCCTTCGGGTCCGCCCATCCGTCGGGAGGCAGGCCGGCTTTGAGGGAGAGCTGCTCCAGGAACTCTTCCGGATCGGGAAGCTTTTCCCACACCTGGGGCAGGAAGGTGGCCCGTCGGGGGCCGACTTCCAGCACGACGCCGTCCACCCCCGGCCGCAGCTTGCGAAGCAGATCCTCCGGCCCCGCGCAGTCCAGCGGCCGCAGAGGCGAGAGCACGCTGATCTCGATGGTCAACTCCGGCTCCTCTTCGGGCGTGACCGGAGGAAACCGCGGATCGTGAAGGGCCGCGTTGCGGGCGTTTG
>JAGHDA010000012.1 GCA_021160185.1 Verrucomicrobiota bacterium | reverse complement strand
GATGTTGCCGGTCGCGGTTGCCTGGGCTTGCGGGATTCTCCTGGGGGATTGGACGGAGTTTCCGCTGGGGTTGCTTCTGGGAGCGGGGTTTTTGTTGTGGCTCCTGGCCGGGGTTCAAACGAGAGCGCGTCGGCCGCTCTTGCTTGCTGCGGCGGCGATGGGCGGCTGGTGCGCCATGGAAATCGCCGCGCGCCCGCTTTCTCCCACTGACCTTCGGCGACTGGTCAAAGCTTCGCCTGTGCTGTGTCGAGTGGCGGGGAGGATCGAAGAGGAGCCGCAAACGCGCCCCGGCAAGGCTGGCGGGGAAGGCGCAGCCCTGGCGCGGTTGCGGGTTGAGCGGATCCGGCTTGGAGGAAGGTGGCAGGCCGCCTCGGGCGCGGTGCGGGCGAAGATGCCGGAAAGCGTTGCGCGCCGATTGCATCGAGGGGCTCGGGTGATGGCCGACGGGGTGTTGCGAATCCCTCCCTGCGCGCCCCTTCCCGGGATGTTCGATTACCGGGAGTTTCTGCGCCGCCGCGGCATATTTTTTCTCTTCGAGGCTATGCGGGCGGGGGACTGGCGCGTGACGCGCGAGGCTTCCGCTTCTTTGCCTGTTCGCTTTGTCGAATGGGCGAAAAGACGACTGCGGGAAGGGCTTTTCCCTTTGCAGCAGGACGAGGGAGTGGGGTTGTTGTACGCGATGACCCTGGGCTGGCGGGCGGCCTTGAACGATGAAACGGCCGAGCCGTTCATGCGCACGGGCACCATGCACATCTTTGCCATCAGCGGGCTCCATATTGTGCTGGTCGGAGGTGTTGTTTTGAGCGTCCTGCGCGTTCTTCGCCTTCCGCGGCGGCTGGCCGGAGCGTTGGCAATCGCGGCGCTTTGGTTCTATGTGGAGGCTACGGGACGGCAAGTTTCGGCGGTCCGGGCAGGCTTGATCATGACCGCGCTGGTTGGCGGGGAGATGCTTCGGCGGCCTGCGGAGCCGTTTAATTCGGTCTTGGCGGCAGGGTTCCTGATCCTTGCCTGCGACCCCGGCGAGCTGTTCCAGACCAGCTTCCAGCTTTCCTTCGCCGTGGCGCTGATGCTGACGCTTTGGCTTCCCGAGGCGGCAAGAGGACTGCGGGAGTTTTTGGCGCGGGATCCCTGGGCGCTTGCGGAGAGTGAGAGCGTGTGGCGTCGGGCGGCGCGTTGGAGCGCCCTTCGGGCAGGCGGCCTTCTCGTAGTCTCGGCGGTTGCCTGGATGGGCTCCGCGCCGGTTGTGGCCAATCGATTCCACCTGATCACGCCGGTGGGGTTGGCGGTGAACGTCCCCGCCGTGTTCCTTGCGACCGGCGTGGTGACCGCGGTGATGGGGAGTTGGCTGACCGGACCTTGGTGGCCCGGCTTGGGTTGCCTGTTCAACCATGCGGCCTGGGGCTTGGTCAAAGCGCTGGCCTGGATAAGCGAGCAAGCCTCGTCTCTTTCTTGGGGTTGGGAGCATGTGAGCGGCTTTCCTCCTCTGCTTACGCTTGGTTGGTGCGGCCTGGCGGCGGGTTTGGTGCCGTGGTGGCGCGCGGGGGACGGCTTCCGAAAGCGGCTTGCGATGGGATTCGGAGCCTGCGCCTTGACGGGCCTGGCGGCGGCTCAGATCGGGGAGGCGCGACGGTGCGAACTTGTGGCGCTGCCTAATCCGGACGGCGGGGCAATCTGGGCGGACGCTCCAGGCTTCCGAGAGGACGCCCTGATCGATTGCGGGGACCGCCGGGCCGCTGAGCGGTTGGTCGTGCCGTTTCTTCAATCCCGAGGGGTGGATCGTTTGCCCTGGCTGATCCTGACCCACGGTGATGCGCGGCATATCGGGGGAGCGAAAACGCTGCTGGAATCGGTTCGAGTTCGCAGGGTGGGCGTCGGCGTGCAGGAATATCGCTCCTCCTACTGGCGAGCGCTTTTTGCCGGATCGACTCCGGGGATTGAGAGCGGGCGGGTGAGCGTCGCAGAGCCCGGCGAGAAGCTTGCCGGTTGGGAGACGCTTTATCCTGGGGAAGGGGATCGCTTTCCGAGGGCGGACGACAAGCCGCTTGTCCTGCGGCGCAGGCTCGGCGGGGCGATTGTTTTGATCGCTCCGGATCTGAGCTTTTCGGCTCAACGAACGCTTCTCCAACGGAAGGTCGATCTGCGCGCCGACGCGCTTATTACCGGTTTGCCGGCCGACGGTCGGCCGCTTAGCGTGGAGTTTCTGGAAAGGGTTCGTCCGCGGTTGGTCGTGGTCATGGATGCGGACTGGCCGGCGGAGCGGCGGCTTCCGGCTGAATGGACGGCGCGGCTTTGCGGGGCGGGCGTTCGCGTCTTGCGGACGGGCGGCGATCGGCCGATTCGGTTGGTCTTTTCCGGAAACGGATGGCAAATCCTTCAACCCGGCGCGGAAGAGTCGGAAGAGTCCGCGCGGGGCGATTGAGGCTGCGTCGCCCGGGACGCCTCTGAGCTTGTCGAAGCGCCCGTTTTGGTGTGTAAGAGGGGCATGCCGGATTGGTTGGCGGTCCTGATATTGGGAGTGGTCGAAGGGATAACGGAGTTTTTGCCGATTTCTTCCACCGGCCATCTGTTGATTGCGGAACAGTGGCTTCCCCGGCAGAGCGATCTTTTCAATATCTTGATCCAGTCCGGCGCGGTGTTGGCTGTGATTCCCTTGTTTCCCGAACGCCTTCGGCAACTGCTTCGCGCGCCCTATGATCCGGAGGCGCGGGGGTACTTTCTGAAGCTTGCCGCCGCCTTTGCCGTGACCGGCGTCGGCGGCCTGGCGCTGGACGCTCTTGGGTTTGAGCTGCCCGAGACGGTGCTTCCTGTGGCCGCCGCATTGGTCGTTGGAGGGGCGCTTTTCCTGGCGGCGGAGGCTTTCCTGGCCGGGAGGCGTCCTGTGGAGACCATCAGTTGGCAAGTGGCGATCGGCGTGGGGCTGGCGCAGCTTGTGGCCGCGGTGTTTCCGGGG
>JAGHDA010000043.1 GCA_021160185.1 Verrucomicrobiota bacterium | reverse complement strand
CCAGGGCCTGGGCGTCGCGGATCAGAATGCCGCGCCGGGCCGCAGCGTTGGTTCCGGCCATGATGGCCGCCGGCGTGGCCAGCCCCATGGCGCAGGGGCAGGCCGCGATCAGCGTGGCGGCGGCGTGGACCGCGGCGGCGGCGAGGGCTGTGGCGGGAAGGGAGATCTCCCAGAGAAATGGCGTCATTGCCGCGTGCCATCCGGCCAGGACGGGATAGGCGAAGCCCCAGCCCAGCGCGGCCGCCAGCGCGATGAGGATGACGATGGGGACGAACACGTTGCTGATTCGGTCGGCCAACCGCTGCACGTTGGCCCGGCTGGCCTGGGCCTGTTCCACGATGGCAATGGTTTGGGCCAGCACCGTCCGGTCGCCTGCGGCGGCGACCCGGACCACGAGACGGCCGTCCAGGTTCACCGTGCCCGCGTAGACCTTGTCGCCCGGGCGTTTCACAGCCGGGACCGATTCGCCGGTGAGCATCGATTCGTCCACCGTGGCGTCGCCCGATTCGACCGCGCCGTCCACCGGAATCCGATCGCCCGGCAGGACGAGCGTCCGATCGCCCGGGACAAGCGCGGCGGCGGGAACCGGTTCCGCTTTGCCTTGGGCGTTGAGCCGCCTGGCCTGTTGGGGCGTCAAATCCAGCAGGTCGCGGAGGGCGCTTCCGGCTTTTTCGCTCATGCGCGCTTCCAGCCAATGGCCCAGGCTGATCAGGGTGAGGATCCCGGCCGCTTCCATGAAGTAGAGCGGCGCGCCGGGCAGGAAGAGCAGAGCCCAGAGGCTGTAGCCGAAAGCCGCCGTCGAGCCCAATGAGACCAGGGCGTCCATGTTCAGGCGTCCAGCGCGCAATTGGCGCCATGCGCCTTGGTAGAAGCGGCTGCCGCAAAGCGCCTGCACCGGAGCCGTCAGAAGCAGGGCGACCCAGCCGAACCACGGCATGCCGCCCAGGCCCAGGAGCCATTCGCCTGCCATCAGGAGCGCGGTCACAGGGCCGCCGAGCAACAGGTTGGTTCGCCATCCGACCGCGACCGAACCCGCGCGCGCGCTTTTTCCCCTCGCGTCGAGGATCGCCGCCTTGTAACCGGCCCGTTCCACCGCGCTCCGCGCTTCTTCCGGGGAAACCCCCAGGCCTGTGAGAAGGGCCTCGCCGGTTTGGAGATCAACGCTCACGGCGCGGACTCCTGGAAGGGCGGCAAGGGCTTGGCGGACGCTGCCGACGCAGCCTTGGCAGGTCATTCCTTCCACCCGCAGCCGGAGCGTTGGCTCCGCGGATGGCTCCGGGGCGGGGCTTGCCCGGTAGCCCGCCGCTTCCACCGCCCGGCGCAGGGAGGCGTCGTCCGGATCGGCTCCCGGTTTCCAGCGCACCTCCAACGCGCCGACGCTCAAGTCGATTCGCGCCGACTCCACCGCAGCGACTCCCTGGGCCGCCTCGCGCACCCTCCGGGCGCAGCCTTGGCAGGTCATTCCTTCGATCCTGTAGCGGCGCTTCGCCGCGCTTGCATTGGCCCTCGCTCTCCCCATGTCCTGAGAAGATACACCGGTTCGGACCCGGGACCCGCGCGGCGCGCCCGTTTTTTTCGAGTCGGGGATATGGACTCCCGCGCGCGGCTCGGAGTATTCTCGCCGGGTGATGAAGCGCATTGCCTGGAACTTGCTAAGAGGCGCGGTGTTTGCTGGGCTGGCCGCCGTGGCGACGGTTCGTCCGGCGCTCGCGGGGGCCGCCGAGTCGGCCGCTTCTCCCGCCAAGCGGCCCAACATCCTTTGGCTTATCGCTGAGGACCTGAGCCCCGACCTGGGATGTTACGGGACCCCTGAGGTTCGAACCCCGAACCTTGATCGCCTGGCCGCGGAGGGCATGCGCTTCACCCGCGCCTTCACCTCCGGGCCCGTCTGCTCGGCCAGTCGCTCGGCGTTCATGACCGGCATGTACCAGACAAGCATCGGCGCGCACAACCACCGCTCGCACCGCGGCGACGGCTATCGCCTGCCTGAGGGGGTCAAGACGCTTGTCGATCGGCTTCGCGCCCTTGGCTATTTCACCGCCAATGTCGTCGACCTGACCGGCGATCCTCATGAGCAGTTCTACCGAGGCACGGGCAAGACGGATTGGAACTTCGCCTACGAAGGCAAGCCTTTTGATTCCTCCAGGTGGGCCGATCTCAAAACGCATCAGCCCTTCTACGCCCAGGTCAACTTCGCCGAAGCCCATCGCGGCAAGGCTTGGAACACCGCCCATCTGCATGTGGACCGCCCCGCCGATCCGGCCAAGGTGAAGCTCCCGCCCTACTATCCCGACCGCCCCGAGGCCCGGGCAGATTGGGCGCAGTACCTCAACAGCGTCATGGCCTTGGATAAAAAGGTCGGCTTCGTCCTCCGCAAACTCGAGGAAGACGGCCTGGCGGAGAATACAATCGTGGTCTTTTTCGGGGATCATGGGCGGGCGATGATCCGCGCGAAACAGTGGTGCTACGACAGCGGCCTGCGCGTGCCGCTGCTTATCCGCTGGCCTCGGAGCGTCTCCGCGCCGGAAGGGTATCGCCCCGGCGGCGTCAGCGGTCGCCTTGTCAACGCGATCGATTTGGCCGCCTGCGCGTTGGATTGGGCCGGGTCACGGCCTCCTTTGCTCATGCAGGGGCGCGTCTTTTTGGGAAGGCGGCCTGATCCGCCCCGTCGATTCGTCTTCGGCGCGCGGGACCGATGTGACGAAACCGTCTTCCGGATTCGCACTGTCCGTTCGGTTCGTTTCCGTTATATCCGCAACTACTATCCCGAGCGGCCCTTCCTTCAGCTCAACCGCTACAAGGAAGCGATGTACCCGGTGATCAGCCTGATGCGCGATCTGAACGCCGGGGGCAAACTCACCCCGGCGCAGGCGCGGCTTCTAGCGCCGCATCGTGAGCCGGAAGAGCTGTACGATTTGGAGAGCGACCCCTACGAGATCCGCAATCTTGCCTGTGAGAAAGCGTTCGATCCGGTCCTCCGCGAGCTGCGAGCCGCGCTCGACGCGTGGGTCATGGAAACCAACGACCAGGGCCGCTATCCGGAGAATCCGCAGATTGTGCGCGAGGCGGCCCGACGCATGGCGCGCGCGTACGACCGGCGGATTCGGCAGCGCGACCGCCGCCTGGGCCGGAAGGTCCCCACGCCTTTGCCGGAGCAGCCTTGATTTTAAGCCGCCGGGGGAGCGCGCGGGGTTCCGGAAAGCAGGGTGAAAGGAGGGAGCTTCGAAGGCGTTTCTCTGGCTCTTTAGGCGTTCGTTCCAGCGGCGGCCGTGATCGAACTTTGGGGGACATTGTTTCTTTATAATTGCTTTCTTTCGGAGGAGGAGAGAGTTTTGGGGCGCATGACCACGGATCAGAAGCGCGAGATTTAGTGTCGGCGCGGGGGGTGGGGCGCGGAGCGATGGACAAAACTCGCAAGAGGCGAAAAAGGAAAAAAAAGTTTCGACTGGCCGGGGCGCTGGCGATTGCAGGAATCGCGGCGGGGACATGCGTCGGTTGGACGGGGACGGCTGGAACGGGACTCTCGGCTGTGGAAGGAGAGGCTCGTGAGAGTTGGCAATGGCCGCCCGTCTTGAGGCTGTCTGCGCTGAAGTGGAGTTGGGTGGACAGCTTGTGTCTGGCGTTCACCTCGTGCGCGGCGGCGGCGGCGGCGTGGGCGGGGAGAAGGGCCCGAGTTCGAGCGCGGGATTTGGATCGCTCGGAAGCCGCGCGACTCTTCAGTGCGGCTTTGCTGGACCACACGCGGGACGCGCTTCTGGCGTTGGACGGGGAGCTGCGCGTGGTGTTCGCCAACAAAGGATTCTACCGACTTTTTCAAACCTCGCCGGAGGAGACGATCGGTCGTTTGCTGAGGGAACTTACCGAGGGTCGATGGGCGGTTCCTCAGCTTCACGAGCTGCTTCGGGAAGTTTTGGAGCGGGGGACATCGCTTCGGGACTATGAATTGTCCGGTTTATTCCCGCGGATTGGCCGACGGGCGCTCCGAATCAACGCCACGCCGGTGGAGCAGGAGGGGAAAGAAAAGCGGGCGGTTCTGCTGGCTGTGGAGGACCTCACGGAAGAAAAGGGATTGCGCCAGGCATGGCGCGAGGCGGAGGGGGCGTTCCACACGTTGGCCGAGAGCGCCAATGCCGGCATTGTGGTCTACCAGGGCGAGCGGTTTGTTTACGCCAATCAGGCCGCGCTTAAACTGGTTGGTTATAGCTCGTGGGAAGAGGCGCGCGGCGCGTGCAGCCGTTGCTTTTGGGACTTTGTTCATCCGGACTTCCGAGAGACGGTGCGGCGGCGCGGCCTGGCGCGACAGCGGGGCGAGCAGGTTCCCGCCCACTATGAAGTCAAGCTTATCCGGAAGGACGGCGCCGAGCGCTGGGTGGATTTCACCGCCGGCCGCATCTGGTGGAAAGGCGCTCCGGCGGGGATCGGCACGTTGATCGACATCACGGAGCGCAAGGCGGCGCTTGAGCGGGTGCAGGAATACACCCAAATGCTCGAAAGGATCGCCGACACGGCCGAGAGCATCCTCATCATCCACGACGGAGAGCGGATTCTCTACGCGAACAAGGCCACTGCCAGGATGTCGGGCTATTCCACCGAAGAGCTGCTTCAGATGAAGCTCGTGGAGCTGATCCACCCGGATTTCCGGGAGGAGCTTCTCCGCCGGGCGGCCGAGCGCCTCCGCGGCGCGTCCGCTCCCACCCACTATCCCGCCCGGTTCCTCGCCAAGAACGGGGAAGCGCGGTGGGTTGCGATCGCGGCGAACAAGATTGTTTTCATGGGGCGCGAAGCCCTTCTGGTGACCGGGATCGACGTGACCGTGTTGAAGGAAACCGAGGCGCGCCTGGCCGAAGCGGTGGAGCGGGCGGAGAAGGCGGCGCGCGCGGCGCGTGCCGCCAACGCTGCAAAGGCCGACTTTCTGGCCCAGATGAGCCACGAGCTGCGCACTCCCCTTGTGGGGATCCTCGGGATGTTGGAGCTGTTGCTTGAAAGCGACCTGGACGCGGAGCGGAAGGAGCAGGCGGAAGTGGCGCTTGGCGCGGCGCGGCTGTTGTTGTTGTTGATCGAGGACATCCTGGATTTCGCCCGGATGGAAGCGGGCAAGCTGCGCGTCGCTTGGGAGACAACCGACTTGTGGGCAGTGGCGGGAGACTCGCTCGAAACCTTGGCCGCCGAGGCGCGGAAGAAGGGCATCGATTTGATCTGCGCGTTGGATCCGGACATGCCCCGGTTTGTGATGACCGATTCCACTCGGCTGCGGCAGATCTTGGTCAATCTGCTCCAGAACGCAGTGAAACACACGCCGGGAGGAGGGGAAGCGGTGTTGGAAGGGCGGCTTCTGGAAGCAAAGGACGAAGAGCTGCGGCTTGAATTCGCCGTGCGGGACACGGGCCCCGGCATTCCTGAAGAGATCCGGGAAAGGCTTTTTGAGCCCTTCTTCCGGGCGTCAGCTCCCGAAGTTCCCGGCGCCGGATTGGGATTGGCGATTTCCCGGCAGCTTGCAATGCGGCTGGGAGGGGAGATGTGGGTTCAAAGCGAGGAAGGAAAAGGCTCCCGGTTCGGATTCTCCATAGTGGCAGGGCGGGTTTCCAATGAGGCCGTTTCTGAGCCGCCGCCGGACCTGAAAGGCCGGCGGGTGATCGTGTTTGATCCCCATCCGACCAGAAGGCCGATTCTGGCCGGGTGGATCGCGCGGCGCGGCGCGGAGACGCGGACGGCGGGCGCGCCGGAGGAACTATGGCAATTTTTGGAGGAAGGGCCGTGGGATGCCGCGGTTCTCGACGAGAGCGCGCCGGAGGAAGCCCTGCGAAAGCTGGAAAGGCCTCCCGAGCAGGGCGGCGCGCGCGGCGCGTGCCGCCAACGCTGCAAAGGCCGACTTTCTGGCCCAGAT
>JAGHDA010000329.1 GCA_021160185.1 Verrucomicrobiota bacterium | reverse complement strand
TTTCCACAGGGCGAGCTGCATCGCCGCGGCATTCAAGTTGCTCCAATCGCCCGGCGTTGAACTTGTGTAGTGCTTATCGAAAAGGATCTGAACCAGCTTCCCCTTCCCCGATCCGATGCCGCCGGAGCCGATTCCAGCCCCTTCATCGGTAGTTGCGCTTGAAGCCCCTAGTTCGCCGAGGGAAACCTCACTATAAGTGTAAGTTTTATTAAAATTAATGCTCTGCGATAACTCGATATAAAACGCTGCTTGCTGAGGCCAGGAAACAGACTGGCCATTATACGAAGTAATAGTGATAGGAATCATGAGTGGATCAATACTGCTTCCATCGACGCCTTGCACTCTTCCTTCCATCCAGGTCCCGGAAAGATCAGATCGAGAACCGTAGCCATACCCGCGTAACTCAGACTCGCTTCCCACGGTGAAAGTCACGGGAACCTGGGCGCTCAGGCTCGCCGCCAGAAAAGACGCGGCCAGGAGAGAAAGGAAACGAAGCCCCTTTCCCCAGCGGCCGGGGAAGGCAAGCCGGGGACTTCCTCCTCCCGCCTTGCTCAACGGCCGGGAGGAACGAGGAGGCGAAGCTTGCGGGGGAGAACCCGAACCCGGACCGGCAGCAAGCCCGCCGCGTCGCCGTCGGCCTGGATCGGCATGGGAGCCGCCGCGTCCAGAGTCAGCTCGGCGGCGCGGAAAAACCTCTGACCCCGGCCGACCGGCAGCGGCCGTCCCAGCAACCACGCGAGAGCGAAGCTGGCGAGGGTTTTCAGACCCACGCGGGGAAAGATCCGCACATCCACCAATCCGTCCTGCGGGTCTGCCTCGGGAAACATGATCACCTCGCCGCCGTAGCGCTTGCCGTTGCCGAGGAGGACCAGAGAAGCCGTCGCTTCGAATCCCGCCCCGCGAACCCGCACCAGGCGCGGCGGCGCGGCCCACGCTTTCCATCCGGCCAATGCGTAAGCCAACGGCCCGACGCGGCGCTTGATCTCCCATTTCACCTCCGCCACGGCGATGGCATCCAGCCCCGCTCCTGCGAGCTGGGCGAAGAGGCGGGGGGGCTGCTCGGGGCGTTTGGGAAATTCGATAAGCGGCGCGTCCCGACGCGTCTCGACGCCTTCCCGGACAACCGCCCAGGCGCGATCCGGATCCATAGGGATCCCCAGGTCGCGGGCCAGCACGTTCATCGTCCCCAACGGCAAGACGCCCACGCGAACCTGGTCCAGCCATTCCGGCCGCCGGGCCAGGCCGGAAAGGACTTCGTTCACCGTGCCGTCCCCTCCGGCGGCGACGAGGGTTTTGCAGCCCCGGGCGGCGGCCTCGGCGGCTAGGTCCGCGGCGTGCCCGGCGCGTTGCGTGGGAAGCAGCTCCGCCTCCCCGCTCAAAGCCTCGACGGCTTGCAGGAAACGGCGGGCCTTATTCCCCCGGGCAGTCGGGTTAAAGATCAAGGCAATCCGGCCGGCCATGGGCGCAGAGATTAAAACGCCCGCCGCGAAGGGTCGATATGTTTTGACTCGGCGGGGCAAGTCGGTATGGTTTCCCTGATTGTGTTCGGCTAAGGAGCGGAACTCTCCGGACAGAAAAAGGCGACATGGCAAAGAAAACGATTCGCGATGTGGATTTGAGCGGCAAACGCGTGTTTGTGCGGGTGGACTACAACGTGCCGTTGAAGGAAGAGAACGGCCGGATGGTCATCACGGACGACACGCGCATTCGGGCGACACTGCCCACGCTGCAGGCGTTGTTGGAGCAGAACGCCCGGTTGATTCTCGCGTCCCACTTGGGGCGGCCCAAAGGCAAGGTGGATCCGAGCAAGTCGCTGCGGCCGGCGGCGGCGCGGCTTTCGGAGTTGCTCAACAAGCCGGTGGCTTTCGCCGAAGACTGCGTGGGCGAGCCGGCGGCAAAGGCGGCGGAGTCCCTGAATCCCGGCGACATCGTGCTGCTTGAAAACGTTCGTTTCCATCCCGAGGAGGAAAAGAACGATCCCGCTTTCGCCGCGGAGCTGGGCAAGCGCGCCGAGGCGTACGTGAACGACGCGTTCGGCTCCGCCCATCGTGCCCACGCCTCTACTGAGGGAGTGGCGCGGGTAGTCAAAGCCAAGGGCGGCCCGTGCGTGGCGGGGCTCCTGATTGAAAAGGAACTCAAGTTTCTGGGCGAGGAGCTGGAAAACCCCAAGCGCCCGTTTGTTGTGATCCTCGGCGGTGCCAAGGTCTCGGACAAAATCAAGGTCATCGACCGGCTGCTGGAAAAGGCCGACGCCCTGTTGATCGGGGGGGCGATGGCTTACACGTTCAAACTGGCGCAGAACCAGCCGGCGGGCGCTTCCCTGGTGGAGCCGGAGCGCGCGCAGGATGCTCTCAACGCCCTCGAGAAAGCCAAGACCCTGGGCGTGCGTCTCCTCCTGCCTGTGGACCAAGTGGCGGCCGAGAAGGCGGACACAGGGCAAACAGACAAGAAGGGCAAGCCGATCTACGAATACCGCAATCCTCGCGTTTGCAAGGACGACCTCCGCGACAACGAGGCCGGGTTGGACATCGGCCCGGAGACGGTCAAGCTCTACACCGAAGTCATCCTGGGCGCGAAGACCATCCTTTGGAACGGCCCGATGGGCTTGTTCGAGGACGATCGGTTCGCCGCTGGAACCAAGGCGATCGGCCGCGCCGTGGCCGAGGCCACTCAAAAGAATCAGGCTGTCAGCATCATCGGCGGCGGCGACAGCGTGACCGCCATTAACAAAGCCGGACTCGGCGACAAAGTCACCTGGATGAGCACCGGCGGCGGGGCCAGTCTCGAGTTTCTCGAAGGCAAGGTCCTTCCGGGCGTGGCGGCGCTGGACGACAAATAAGCGCCTTTCGAAGCAGACGCTGGATGAATCCGACCAAACAAAGATTTTTATGACAAAAGACCGCAAGCTGATCATTGCAGGCAACTGGAAGATGAACAAAACGGCGGCCGAGGCCGCGGCCCTGGTCGCCGAACTCAAGCGGGATCTGGCCAAAGTCAAGGAAGTGGACATTGTGGTCTGCCCGCCGTTTACCGCTCTCTCCGAGGTCTCGAAGATCATCCTCGACTCAAATATCCACCTGGGGGCCCAGAACATGAGCGAACATGCTCGGGGCGCCTACACCGGCGAGATCTCGGCTGAGATGCTCAAGGAGTTCTCGGTCCGCTACGTGATCCTGGGTCACTCGGAGCGGCGCCAGTATCAGAAGGAAAGCGACGAATTGGTGTCCAAAAAGGCGCAAGCCGCCCACGCCGCGGCGATCAAGCCGATCGTCTGCGTCGGCGAAAAGCTGGAAGAGAGAGAAGGCGGACTCACGGAAAAAATCCTCGAAACCCAAGTCCGCGGCAGCCTTGCCGGGCTGACCAAGGAACAGGCCCTTGAAACCATCGTCGCCTACGAACCGGTGTGGGCCATCGGCACCGGCCGCACCGCCACGCCGGAACAGGCTCAGTCAGCCCACGCCTTCATCCGGGGGCTGTTGGCTGAAATCTTCGGAAACGAGGTCGCTCCGAAGATGCGCATCCAATACGGCGGGAGCGTCAAGCCCAACAACGCCCGGGAGTTGATGAGCCAGCCGGACGTGGACGGCGCGCTGGTGGGCGGCGCCTCGTTGGAGGCGCGCAGCTTCTGCGGCATCATCTTCAACTCGATCTGAACACGCTCTATGAACCTGCTCATCGGATTACTCACAATATTGCTAGTCATCAACAGCCTGCTTCTTCTGTTGCTGGTCCTGATCCAGCTTCCGAAGAAGGAAGCGGGCATCGGCGTGGCCTTCGGAGGCAGCGCCACCGACGCCCTGTTCGGCGCGGGCACCGGCACCGTGCTTACCAAGGCCACGCGCTACGGAACTACTACCTTTCTCCTGCTGTGCATCGCGCTCTCCATCCTCTACGCGCGCTCAGCGCGCTCCTCGCGCGAATCGATCGTGAAGGAGCTTGAGACAGGAGGAACCGCTCCCGCCGCTGCGGTTGCGGCTCCTGTGCCGCCCGTCACGGCAACCAACATCCCAGCCGCGGCTCCCGTCCAACCCGCGGCGCCGGCGACGCAAACCAACGCGGCCGCTGCGCCGGCGACGCCCCCGGCGACCAGTGCGCCCGCAGCCGCAAAGCCATCGGCCGCGCCGGCCGCCAAGCCCGCC
>JAGHDA010000416.1 GCA_021160185.1 Verrucomicrobiota bacterium | reverse complement strand
GTTCAAAGGCAGCGCGCGCACCGCGCCGCGCCCCTCGCCCGCGCCGATCCCATGGTCTTGAAGCAAAGGGCTCAGGTCAAACGGCCGCCACGCCCCGCTTTCCATCCGCCACAGCTTCAACCCCGCAAGCCCCCAGACCGTCCCGTCCGCGCACTCCCAAACCCGGTCCAACCCGTCCGCGGGAGAGGGCAAGTTCCGAACCCGGTACCCGTCCAGAATCGTCACCGCCCAGGCCCCGGGATGCGTCACCCCCACCGCGCCGCCGGATCCGACGCTTACCGTGCGGCAGATCGCCTCGGCCAAGCCGTCGCCGGCCCGGAACGCGCGCCAGACGCACTGGCCTTGAGCGAGGGACAGCCCCAGAGCCAACGCCGCCGCGCCCAGCGCGGCGCGGGCGAGACAAGCCCCCGAACTCCGTTGCCTCCGCGCCTTCGGCATGCCGCCCTACCTTACCCCGCTCCGAGGCTTTGCCCAAGCCCGCCACCGGGCGGTAAACCGAGCTGAGCCGGCCGGGATCAAGCCGCTTCCGCCCAGGGCTCGGGAAATCAAGGCTTTCACCCCGCCGAGGAAACGCCATCATTGACGCCATGAAACCGAAAACAAGGTCCGAGAGAAGGTTTTCCCGCCGGCGTTTCCTCAAGCTCTCCGCGACCGCGGCAACGGCTGCGCCCATGCTCGCGCCGGCCCGCATCCTCGGGGCCAACCCGCCGAGTGAGACGGTGACGATGGGAATGATCGGAACCGGGCGGCAGTGTTATTACGCAAATATCCCGCTTTTCCAAGGACAACCGGACTGCCGGATCGTGGCGGTGTGCGACGTGGATTCCTGGCGTCTGGCCCAGGCCAAAAAGAAAGTCGACGCTTACAACGAAGCCCGCCGCGGGATCGCCGCAGGCTGCGCGGCCTACGCGGATTATCGGGAGCTGCTGGCCCGAAACGACATCGACGCCGTGATGATCTCCACGCCCGATCACTGGCATGCAAAGACGGCCCTGGACGCCATGGCTGCAGGCAAGGACGTGGCATTGGAAAAGCCGATCATCCGAACGATCCGGAACGGCAAGCGGCTGGCCGAGGCGGCGAAAAAGCGCGGGCGCATTTTCCGGGTGGACAGCGAGTTTCGCGTCGGCGGTCCGGCTCGGCGCGCCTACTGTCTCCTCCAAAGCGGCGTTCTGGGCAAGATCGGCGCGGTCCGCGTCGGCGTTCCGGGCACGGACGCGCCCCTGCCGCCGCAGAAGCCCACGCCGCCGCCGCCGGAGCTGGATTACAAACGCTGGCTCGGCGCGGGCGTCACCCAAGCGCCGCCCATGCCGTACAACGTCCACGCCGTCCACCCCCGGCGCAACCTCCGGGGCCGGCCCGGTTGGATGCGCCGGTTGAATTTCTGCGACGGCATGATCACCAACTGGGGAACGCATCTGATGAACGGCGCGCTCTGGTGTTTGGGGCTGGATCGGGATTGGCCGGTGGAAATTTCCGGAACCGGCCTCTACCCGCCGGTCGAGAGCTTCTGGAATGTCCTGCTCAAGTTTCACGTGACCTACCGGTTCGCCGACGGCCTTCAGATTGACTACCGAACCGAGAGACCTTACATGCGGTTCGAAGGCGATCGGGGATGGATCGAGGCCGATTTCCAGCAAATCAAGGCGAGCGACAAAAAGTTCCTCGCCATGAAATTTGACCTGGCCGACCGCCCCTTGCCGCGCCAAAGGAGCGAGAAACGCGATTTCCTGGACAGCGTCAAATCGCGGCGGGATCCGCTGGAGCCGGCCGACGTGGGCTATCACGTCACCGCTGTGTGCCTGTTGGGCCACCTTGCCATCCGCCTCCAGGAAACCCTCCGATGGGATCGGGAGAAGGAGCGTTTTATCGACAACGACCGCGCCAACCAGATGCTCGACCGGCCGATCACCACGCCCGCGCCTGCGCTTCAGGCCAAGAACTGGAGCTAAGGAGGAAAACTAACAGGCTGTCAAAAAAGTTTCGCAAAATCCCGAGCACGACAAGTGTAAGCGCGTCTCAGGGAGACGCCCGCGCGCGGCAAACCGCAATCTCAACGCCGCCGCGCCCGAAAATCATCCGCTCCAGGCGGCCGCCCCCAACTCGCAGCCGCCAACGCGAGGGTCGGAAAATCGGCTGTTTTCCGCCAACTTGCTAAGCGGCGGTTCCTAAAAGCGTTCGAGAGCCGGACGGCCCGGGCGGCCGCGCTCGCCAACCGCCCGGCGCAAGGCCTGATTTCGTGATTGCCTTCCGGTCCACACGGCGTAGCATGCGCTTATGCGACGCTTGATAAAGACACTCCTGTGGGCGGTCTTGCCGCTCTCGCTCTTTGCAGCGGATCAACGACCGAACATCATCTTCATCTTCTCCGACGACCACGCCGTCCAGGCCATCAGCGCCTACGGCTCGCAGATCAACCGGACGCCGAACATCGACCGCCTGGCCGACGAGGGCGCGATCTTCCTCAACTCCTTTTGCGCCAACTCGCTTTGCGGTCCGTCGCGGGCCTGCATCCAAACCGGCAAGCACAGCCATCTGAACGGCTTCATGCGCAACGGCAACCGGTTCGACAGCAGCCAGACCACCTTCCCCAAGCTGCTGCAACGCGCCGGGTATCAAACCGCCATCATCGGCAAGTGGCACCTGGGAACCGATCCGGTCGGCTACGATTACTGGGAAATCCTTCCCGGCCAGGGCAACTACTACAACCCGGACTTCATCCAGATGGACCACTCGCGCAAGCGCTATCACGGATACGTCACCGACGTGATCACCGATCTGGCGCTGAACTGGCTCAAGCACGGACGCGATCCCAACAAGCCCTTCATGCTCATGTGCCAGCACAAGGCTCCGCACCGGAACTGGGCTCCCGCGCCCCGTTACTTCAACTTGTTCAAGGACAAGAAGATTCCACCCCCGCCCACGTTCCACGACGACTACTCCGGCCGGAGCCGGCTCCTGAAGGAAAACGAGATGACCGTCGCCCGCCACATGTATTGGGGACATGACATGAAATTCCACGGCAAGAACCTCTTCCCCAAATACTTCCGGGGCGGTCTCGCCAACGGGGAGTACAGGCGCATGACTCCCGACCAGAAGAAGGCCTGGGACGCCCATTATGAACCGGAGAATCAGGCCTTCATCAAGGCCATGCGGGAGGGCAAGCTCTCCGATGAAGACGTCCTCCAATGGAAATATCAGCGCTACATTACCGACTACCTCAAGTGCGTGCAGTCTGTGGACGACAGCGTAGGCCAAATCCTGAAGTATCTGGACGAGACCGGCTTGGCCAAAAACACGGTGGTGATCTACTCCTCCGACCAAGGGTTCTACTTGGGCGAGCACGGTTGGTTCGACAAGCGATGGATCTTCGAGGAATCCCTGAAAATGCCGTTCCTGATCCGGTGGCCGGGCGTGATCAAGCCGGGCGTGCGCTCCAAAGCGATGATCCAGAACATCGACTATGCGCCCACATTCCTGGACATGGCCGGCGCGCCCATTCCGGCGGAGATGCAGGGCCGCAGCCTGGTCCCGCTGTTCAAGAACCAGGGCAAAGCGCCCGCTGACTGGCGCGACGCCATTTACTACGCCTATTACGAAAACGCAGCGGTGCACAACGTGCCTCTGCACGACGGCATCCGGACCGAGCGCTACAAGCTCGCGTTCTTCCCGCGCACGCGCGAGTGGCAGCTCTTCGATCTGGAAAAAGATCCCCATGAGCTGCGGAGCGTCCACAACGATCCCGCTTACAAAGACGTGCTGGCCGCCATGCAGAAGCGGTATCGCGACCTCCGCGCCTTCTACAAGGTCAACACCGCCGTCATTCCCGCCACGCGGGGAGATGAGAAGTGGTGGAGGGAACGGGACCGGCAGAAGCAAGCGGAAGCCAGGCGGGGCGATGCGGAGCTGGTCTTCATCGGCGACTCGATCACCCACGGATGGGAAGGCCGCGGCAAAGAGGTGTGGCAGGAGTATTACGCCGATCGGCATCCGCTCAACCTTGGGTTCAGCGGCGACCGGACCGAGCACGTCATCTGGCGGCTCACCCACGGCGAATTCGCCCGCGTCAAGCCCAAAGCGGCGGTGGTAATGATCGGTACCAACAACACGGGCCACCTTATGCAGGACCCGGAGCAGGTCGCCGCCGGCATCCGACGCATCATCGACATCATCCTCGAGCGCAGTCCCAAGACCAAGGTGCTCCTGCTGGGCGTGTTCCCGCGCGGGCATTCGCCCCTGGACATGGGACGACTCAACAACATCGCCATCAACCAGATCATCCGACGCTTCGCGGACAACAAGCGGGTGTTTTACATGGACATCGGTCATGTGTTCCTCGACCCGGACGGCGCGCTGCCCAAGAGCCTGATGCCTGATTATCTCCACCCGAACGCCGAGGGCTACCGCCGCTGGGCCGAGGCTATCGAGCCCATGCTGAAGAAACTGGGCCTGTAATCGCTCGCGCCCTCGCGCGTCTCCTCGCGGCGGCCTCCGGTCTCCAAGCCGGAGGCCGCTTGCTTTCCGACCGATCCGTGAGCGCCATTCTTTTGTTTCCGGGCGGGGTCCGCGCTTTTAAATTGGATGGCATGGAGGGGGCGCTCCCAGGCTCGGGCCGGGGCTTCTCTCCGAAGAGAAAAAGCGATTGCCGCCAGGCGCGGCGCGCATTGTAAGCACAGGGTTTAACCGAGAATGTCATGAAAACCTTTTCTCAACTCGCCATCGAGGATCCGTCCCAACTCTGCTTCGGCGCGGCCCCCAAACCGTTAACCACTCGTCGCGGGCTCGTCATCGGCGGCAGGACCGTTTACCCGGAGTTGAACTTCACCCTGCCGCCCATGTTGGTGAACGAAGAGACCATGCCCGAAGTGCGGAAGCAATACCGCCAGGCCATCCAAGACGCCTTGCGGCGCGCCGTGGAGCTGGAGGCGCCCGGATTGATCGTCGAGTTCGAAACCCTCCCGCCGATGACCGAAAACCCGGCCTGGGCCGTGGAGCTAAGCCGCATCCTGCTCGACGCCATGGAGGAGGCCCACGCCAAACACGGCCTCAAAAGCGCCCTGCGCATCACCCCGAACGACGCCAGGGATCTGGCGCGCCCGGCCCGGATGCGCAGCGGCCGATTCTACGAAACGATGATGGAGACCTTCGACAAGTGCGCCGCCGCCGGGGCGGAGCTGCTCAGCGTCGAGTCGCTCGGAGGCAAGGAAATCCATGACGAGGCCCTGATGACCGGCGACCTGCGCGGCGTCCTCTTCGGCCTGTGCGTGCTGGGCGCGCGCGACATGCGGTTCCTCTGGACCGAGGTGAGCCGAATCGCCCGCAACCACGGCGTTCACAGCGCCGGGGACACCGCGTGCGGATTCGCCAACACGGCCATGGTGATGGCTGAACAGAAGATGATTCCGCGCCTGTTCGCCGCGCTGGTTCGGGCGATCTCCGCCCCGCGATCTCTCGTGGCCTATGAGTGCGGCGCAGTCGGACCAGGCAAGGACTGCGGCTATGAAAACCCCATCCTCAAAGCCATCACCGGCTGCCCCATGGCCATGGAGGGCAAAGCCGCCGCCTGCGCCCACCTCAGTCCGTTGGGCAACATTGCCGCCGCCGCCTGCGACCTCTGGAGCAACGAGTCGGTCCAGAACGTCCGATGGCTCGGCGGCATGGCGCCGACCTGTTGCCTGGAACAGCTCGTCTACGACTGCCGCTTGATGAACGAAGCGCTGGCCGACGGGCCCGAGGCGGCCTTGACCTACCGCAACTGGATGACGCGCTCGGACGCCGCCCGCGACCCCCAGGCCTTTATCCTCACTCCGGAAAACACCCTGACCCTCGCTCGAACCATCGTCAACGCCTCGAACCCCTACGAGGCCGGACGGGCCGCCGCGCTTGCCGCCCTGGGCCTCATCCGCGACGCCCACAAAGAAGGCGCCCTCCGCCTGCCGCCCCGGGAAACGCCGTACCTGGACCAGCTGCAAAAAACGCTCGAGGCCATGCCTTCCGAGGAATCCCGGTTCATCGAGGAAATGCTGGAGGAAGTGGACCGATCGAAATTCTCCCCCCGCGAGTACGGCATCGACGCCTGAACCCGGCGGCGGCTCGCTTCGGAAGGGACGGAGGGGAAAGGGACCGCCCGTTGCCTCGGCGGCTGCTTCCACGCGCAGCCCCCCATGCGGGGGAACGGCAAACCAGCTCTTTTCAACGCTCTGCGAGAGATGTCTCTGCTGGGTTTTTGGGTTCTGCCGGAAAAATCAGGGCAAAAAAAGAACCGGGCTCGTGCGCCAGGGGGTGGCTACCGAGCCCGGGGAGTTTTCAGAGTACAACTGCGGGACTTTGGGGACACCTCAACGCCAACCGGTACAGAGCCAGCGTTGAGAAATTCTCATAAACCTCAACTTCCAAACCTTCAAAGAACATCTGCCCGCCCTGACTCCTCCGCTCAGGACGCCCCTAATAGAGCAGAAACCCGTAAGGGCGTCAATAGGAAATCGAAATTTTTTTCAAAAAATTTTCGCCGGTCGATTCGGCCCAAAACCAGGGCCTTTTCACCCACAAAGGAAAGCAATCATCCAAACCGGCCGGATCGCGCCTGCGGCGCGTCGAGCGCCTCCCATCTCCCCGCCCAAAACCGCCGTTTTCAGCCCTGCGCCAATCAACTCGGCCCCTCCGCGCCTTGGTCTCCGACAACAAGCCCGCCCGCGAGGCGAGGCCCGTCCACGGCGGGAGAAAAGGAGAAACCTTGCGGCGGAGGCGGGGGAAGGAGCAAAATCGAGCCGCCATGAAAAAGCCGTTTCTCACTTTGTTCTCTGCGGCGCTCCTTGCGGGACTTGCGTCAGCAGGCCAGAAACGCAACGTCCTGTTCATCGCGACGGACGACATGAACAATCACCTGGGCTGTTACGGCGATCCGATCGTGCAGTCCCCGAACTTGGATCGGCTGGCGGCGAACGGGGTGCGGTTCGATCGGGCCTATTGTCAGTTTCCCTTGTGCAGCCCCAGCCGCACTTCGCTCCTGACCGGACTGCGGCCGGACAGCACGCAGGTGTTCGATCTGCGCAAGCATTTCCGGTCCGTCGTGCCGGATGTGGTGACGCTGCCCCAGCTTTTCCGGCAGAACGGCTATTTCGTCGCCCGGGTGGGCAAGCTCTTCCACTACGGCAACCCCGGCCAGATCGGGACCAGCGGGCTGGACGATCCGGCTTCCTGGGATGTGGTGGTCAACCCTCGAGGCCGGGATAAGGCGGAGGAAAGGCGGATCATCAATTACACCCCGCGGCGGGGCCTGGGCAGCTCGCTCAGCTTCCTGGCGGCGGAGGGAACCGACGACGAACAAACCGACGGCATCGGCGTCAACGCCGCGATCCGTTTGATGGAGGAGCACAAAGACAAGCCGTTCTTCATCGCCATGGGGTTTTACCGACCCCACTGCCCCTATGTCGCGCCGAAGAAGTACTTCGACATGTACCCGTTGGAGAAGATCACGCTTCCCGAGGTGAGCAAGGAGGATGTGCGGGACGTGCCGCCTTTGGCCTTGGCCTCGACGCGGCCGTGGCCGATTTTCGGCGTGTCGAAAGAAAAGGCGCGGGAGGCCAAGCGCGCCTATTTCGCCTGCATTTCCTTCGTGGACGCCGGGGTGGGCAAGCTGCTGCGCGCGCTGGACCGCCTCGGGCTGCGGGAAAACACGCTGATCGTTTTCTGGAGCGACCACGGCTACCACCTGGGCGAACACGGTCTTTGGTTCAAACAAAGCAACTTCGAGGAGTCCGCCCGCGCGCCGTTGATCTTCGCCGGAGCGGGCGTTTCCGCTCGAGGCGAGCCCTGCGCCCGCCCGGTCGAGTTTGTGGACATCTACCCCACCGTGGCGGAGATCTGCGGCCTGAAGGCTCCGGGCCACGTCCAAGGGGCGAGCCTGAAACCGTTGCTGGACAATCCTCGCGCCCCATGGGACCGGCCCGCGTACACCCAGGTCAGCCGGCGCGGCGTGCCGGGCCATTCGGTCCGGACCGAGCGATGGCGCTACATCGAGTGGGACAACGGCCGCCAGGGCCGCCAGCTTTACGATCACCGGAACGATCCTAACGAAGAGCGCAATCTGGCTTACGATCCGGCTTACGCAGGCGTGGTCCGGCAGATGCGGGCGCTGGTTCTGAAGAACTGGCCGCCGGAAAGCTACTCGAACCGGCTTATGCAGGAGAGGCTGGCCAAGCGCCGAAGCCGCGTGCCCTGGCGCTAAGCCGCAACGCCGGGGAGCGCCCGCGCGCTCCCGGCCGCAGTCCCGCGCTCCGGTCGGGGGCGCCTTCTTACCGGACTCCGCGGACGCGCATCCGAATCCGGTAAAGGCTCTTGCTCGCGGTGATGAAAAGCTGGTCGCGCTCCGGACCTCCGAAGCAAACGTTCGCCGTCCAACGCTCGGGCACGTCAATGTGGTCGATCTGTTTGCCGGTCCGGTCGAACACAGTGACGCCACGACCGGTGAGGTAGACGTTGCCCTCGTTGTCGATGGTCATGCCGTCCGAGCCCATCCCGCAGAACAAGCGCTTGCGGGCGAGCGATCCGTCCGGGCGGATGTCGTAAGCGTAGGTCTTGCCGGCGCGGATGTCGGCCACGTAGAGGGTCCGGCCGTCGGGCGTTCCGATGATCCCGTTGGGCTGTTCCAGATCGCGGGTCACCCGAATCAGCCGTTTCCGATCCGGGCTCAGGAAGTAAACGTGCTGGCCGTCCTGCTCCATCGGGCCGCGCTTCCAGTACGAACGCTTGTAAAACGGATCGGTGAAATAAACCCCGTTGTCCGGGCGAACCCACAAGTCGTTCGGGCCGTTGAGCAGTTTGCCGCGGTAGCCGCGCGCCAGGACGCGAACGGCTCGCGAAAGGGGAATCAGCCAAAGCTCGTTCTTTTCGTCCGCGCAGGCCAACAGGTTGCCGTCCCGATCGAAATACAGCCCGTTGGACCGGCCGCAAGGCTGCATGAAGAGCTGGAGCTCGTCCTTCACGGTCCAGATAAGAATGCGGTCGTTGGGTTGATCGGTGAAGTAGACGTTGCCCACGGCGTCCGCCGCAGGGCCCTCGGTGAAAGCGAACTGATCGGCAAGCTTTTCAAGCTTTGCGCCGGGAGCCGTCACTCCGGCGGCGAAACCGATAGGCAGGCCCACAGCGGCCAACAAGACGACAATCCATGGAGTTTTCATAACGCGGCGTTGCATTTTCCAAATGCCCGAGCTTAGCCGCCTGCGGAGCTATGTCAACCGACAGCTCGTTCCCAACGCCCAAGCTTTCGGGAGGCGGGCTCACCGCGTGCTCGTCCAGACTACGCGGTAGAAGCGCGCCGAAGCCGTGGGCGGGTCGGGATCGATGACGACGGCCGCGCCGGTTTCCGCGGCGGTGATCTCCTGAAGCGGCAGCCACTCGCCGGAGCCGAGCGCGGGGGCAAACTCCACCCGATAGGTTTCGCCAGCCTGAACGGGAAAAGTGAGGCGGATCCGTCCGGACTCATATTCCGCGACCAGCCGGAGGGCGGGCGTAACGCGCAGCGCAACCTCGACGGGCGTCT
>JAGHDA010000426.1 GCA_021160185.1 Verrucomicrobiota bacterium | reverse complement strand
GGCGGGGGGAAACGAAAGCGCTCTTTTGCAAGGAAAGAGGGGCTTAGTTGCGGGCAAGCGCTTTTCGGAAGCTTGACTGTGATCGGAAACAAAGCTCTTAATCTCCGGAATATGTCCGGGGGAACGGATCGACATGTGAACCTGGCTGCTGCGTTTTTGGCGCAAGCGGAGGAACACCCCGAGCGCCGTGCGGTCTTCTACGGAGCGGAAGGCATTCCTTACAGGCGTTTTGCCGATCGTTCGGCCTGCGTGGCGGCTGAGCTGATTGAGAGGCTGGGCGTGCGCCCCGGCGATCGAGTCGGTCTTTGGCTTCCCAACCGCCCTGAGTTTATTTCCGCGTTTTTCGGAATTCTCCGCGCGGACGCGGCCGCCGTGCCGATCAATTACTTTCTCAAGCCGGCCGAAGTGGCTTACATCCTGCGAGACGCCGGAATCCGCGTCCTGATCAGCAGCGCCGATCTGGAGGAGGGGCTTGCGGTTTTGCGCGGGCAGATGCCGGAGCTGCGGGCGCTGAAAGTCGAGGCCTTCGAAGGGCTGTCTTCCCCCGCCGGCTCCTTCGAGCCGCGGTTGGGCAAGGACGATCTTGCCGTTCTGATCTACACCTCCGGCACCACCGGCAAGCCCAAAGGCGCGATGCTCAGCCACGGCAACTTGTTGAGCAATGTGGCCTCGTGCCGCGCCGCTCTCAAGACGGTGGAGAGCGATCGGTTCGCGTTGACGCTGCCCATGTTTCACAGCTTCATGCTCACCGTGTGCGTATTGCTTCCGTTGGTGAGCGGCAGCTCGCTGGTGTTAGTCCGTTCCCTTCATCCTCTCCGCGCCGCTATCGAGCAGATCGTCCGGCACAAGGCCACCATCCTGCCGGCGATGCCCCAGTTGTTCCGCGCCTTGGCTTCCATAGAGCCGCCGGAGGGGTTGGCGCTGCGGCTTTGTATCAGCGGGTCAGCTCCGCTTCCCGTGTCCACCCTTCATCGATTCAACGACCGTTATCCCTGCCGGCTGGTGGAAGGCTACGGTTTGAGCGAAGCCAGCCCGGTGGTGAGCTTCAACCCGATCGAGGGCGTGCAGAAGCCCGGCTCCATCGGCCTGCCGATCCGGGACGTTGAGGCGAGCATTCGGGACGACGAAGGCAATCAGCTGCCGCCTGGGAAAATCGGCGAGCTGTGGGTGCGCGGCCCCAACGTGATGCGTGGCTATTGGAACCAGCCCCAGGCCACCGCCGAAGCCTTGCGCGAAGGGTGGCTCCTGACCGGGGACGTCGGCTACATGGACGAGGAGGGGTACATCTACATCACCGACCGCAAGAAAGACATGTTCCTCGTCAACGGAATCAATGTCTATCCGCGGGAAATCGAGGAAGCGCTTCATCATTTCCCCGGCGTTCAGGAAGCCGCGGTGATCGGCGTCCCGGATCCGCGACGCGGCGAGCAGCCTGTCGCCTTCCTAGTGCCGGAGCCCGGCGTTTCCATCGACAAAGCCGCCCTGCGCCGATTTCTTAAGGAACAGTTGGCGGACTACAAAATTCCCCGGCATATCCGCATCGTTTCCGAGCTTCCCAAGAACGCCACAGGCAAGATCCTCAAATGGATCCTTCGCCAGGACGCGCATCCGGTGACAAGCGGCTCAAGTTAGGAATCCGAGGAAGCTGAGGGTCCGGCGGGGAAACGCCGGCCGCGCAGCAAGCCTGCCGCGCATTACCCAACCTTTTCCACCCATTGGCTTGCGGGGCATTTGGCCAGCAGGGTTCGGACTGGTTCCCGTTGGAGAGGCAGAACCAGATCCGGGGCAATCTCAGCCAAGGGCGCAAGCACAAAACGCCGCAAATGGGCGCGCGGATGGGGCAGCGTCAGGAAGCTCGATCGCGCCGCCAGGTCCCCGAAAGCGATTAGGTCCAGGTCCAGCCGCCGCGGAGCGTTGGGAGGACGGCCGGCCCGAACGCGGCCGAACCGCCGCTCGATTGCCTGGAGGCGCTCCAACAGGGAGAACGGGGTCTCCCCGGCGGCGGGTTTCAAGATGGCCGCCGCGTTGAGGAAATCGGGCGATCCGGGGGGGCAGTCGATCGGCTTGCTGCGCCAGAGCGAAGATCGCCGCAGGGGCTCGACGGAAAGCCTTTCCAACTCTTGAAAGGCTTCTGGGAGGGTTCGGCTCGGGTCGCCCAGATTGGCTCCCAGCGCCACGACGGCGTGATTTCCAAGCCGCTCCACGAACCGTTTTCTTCAGGAGGCCGCCGCGTCCGGATCCAGGTCGAGCACGTGGCGCATGTCGTACAGGCCGGGCGGCTTGCCGACCGCCCATCGCGCCGCGCGGAGCGCGCCCCGAGCGAAGGTTTCCCGACTCGCCGCCCGATGCGTCAGCTCCAGCCGTTCGCCCGGCCCGGCGAAGCAAACCGTGTGGTCGCCCACCACGTCTCCGCCCCGGAGGGAGTGGATGCCTATTTCGCCCGCGCCGCGTTCTCCGACCAGCCCGTAGCGTCCGTGGCGAGCGGCGCGGTCAAGGGGCAGCCGGCGTTCGGCGGCGACGATTTCCGCCAGCGTCTGAGCCGTGCCGCTGGGAGCGTCCTTCTTAAGGCGGTGGTGCATCTCCACGATCTCCACGTCGAATTTCTCGCCCAGGACCCGGACGGCGCGGCGCACGAGCCAAAACAGCGCGTTGACCCCGGTGGAGAAGTTGGAAGCCCAAACGATCGGGATTCGGTTCGCCGCGTCCCTGAAGGCCTGACGTTCTTCTTCCGTCAACCCTGTGGTGCCGCTGATCAGCGGCTTGCCGTTTCCGGCGCAAGCGGCGGCCAGCGCCGGCACGGCGTCGTGGGCGCTGAAGTCAATCACCGCGTCAGCTTGGGAAAGGCCCGGGTCGAGGGAGTCGCCCGCGTCGACGCCGGCGACAATCTCCACGTCGCCTTCGGCCGCCGCGCAGGCGGCCACCGCCTTGCCCATTCGCCCCTTGCTGCCGTGGATCAAGATCTTGAGCATCGTTGGGTTTCAGGTTGCGCGGTTGAGCGCGCCGACGTTTCGAGTCAGAGAAGGCCGCACATGGCCATCGCGTCCCGGATTCTTTCCCGGCTTTCCTGCCGAACGGGGACCAGCGGCAGCCGCAGCTCTTCGGCTATCCAGCCTTTTATGGCCAGGGCCGCCTTAATGGGCGCCGGATTGGTCTCGATGAAGAGCGCCTTGAAGAGCGGATAGAGCCGGCCGTGCAAGGCGCGGGCTTCCTCAAGCTGCCCCTCGCGAAACGCCCGGACCATGCGGGAAACCTCCGCCGGCGCCAGATTGGAAGCCACGCTGATCACGCCTTCCGCGCCGACCGCCATGAAGGGCAGGGTGAGGCTGTCGTCGCCGCTGAGGAGGGTGAAGGGTTTCCGGACGGCCGCGGCGATCCGGGCGACCCGGTCGGGACGTCCGCCCGCTTCCTTGAGCCCCACCACGTTGTCGGCGTCCCGGGCGAGGCGGAGCACAGTCTCCACATCAATCTCCACGCCGCACCGGGAGGGGATGTTGTAGAGGATGATGGGCAGGGACG
>JAGHDA010000245.1 GCA_021160185.1 Verrucomicrobiota bacterium | reverse complement strand
GAGTTCTACCGAGGCGCGTTGCTGGTGGACGCCGTGAAAACGGAGGGAGGCCGGCCCGGCGAGATCTACGAGTTGGATCCTCGTGAGTTGGAGGGGAAACCGGTGCGCGCCCCTCATTTCATCGGCGTAGGCGAAGCGCTGGCGCTGGGGCGAACGTTGGGGTTTCAAATGCCCGAAGAACTGCGGGTTTTGGCGGTGGAGGCGGAGGATCTGCTCACTTTGAAAGAGGGGTTAAGCCCAAAAGTTTCCGAGGCGGCGGATCGGGCTGTGGAAAGAGCGCTGGAAATTTTGGGAGAGTGGGTTTCTCAAGAAAGGCGTCCTGAGAAGGAAGCGCAAGCTTGAAACCGGGGGAAACCTCGCGGTGGGGCCGCGGTTGAGAAGGCTTGCGCTTTCCGCTTGCCAAGGTCCGGAGAAAGGCTGCAACCTGTCAACAATGTCCAGCGTGCGGCATGCGGGAGGCGGCGGGGTTGGAGGGGATTAGGCTGGCGAAAAGCCGGATTGTCTATGAGAGGCGGCGGGAAAAGGCGGTTTGGCAAGAAAACGGCTTGGTTTACGGCGGCCGGGTGCGCGGCCGGCTTCCACTTGCCTTCGGCAAGCGCCGCCCTCCAGCCGGAGGATTTTTTTGCCGTAAGCGCGGGGCCTGTGATTTTGCGGCCTCGCGTTTCTCTTTCCGAGGCGTTTACCGATAACGTCTGGTATGGCGACGGGAGGCGGATTCCCAAAGAGAGCGACTTTATCACGGCAATCCAGCCTAGCTTGGAAGCGCAATTAGGCCATGCCGGGGGTCTGCTCGAGGTCACTGCTCGTTATGAGCTGTCCTCCGTGTTTTACGCGGACAAGGATCAGTTGAACGGCGTGGATCATTCTCTAAGCCTCCAAGGCGCTCTCAGCGGCGCAAAGCTGCGATTGACGAGCGCGAACTCGGTGAATTTCCGTTCGACAGTTTCCCGGGGATACGAGCGATTTCTGCTTGAAGAGTGGGGATACGATACATCCATCGACCGGATTTACTATTCTTTCTCCGAGAAGGTGGATTATGAGCTGTCCTCAAAGACCAGCCTTTACGGAGGCGGCCGCTTTGACGGCAGCTCCTACAGCGGGTGGACCCCCTACTACTATGATCGGTTTGCCTGGCGAGCCTTCGGCGGCGCGGGATGGGCCTTGTTTCCCCGCTTGAAGGCGGTGGGAGAGATCGATTATGGAGTGGAATCGCGGAGTAGAAACTGGAAGGGGTCTTCTCTTCCGGATCTTTCCACTTTGGGCGGCTTCATCGGGGTGGATGGGGAGCTGACGCCGAAGATCCGTGGCCGCGTGAAGGTGGGCTATGAGACGAGCGAATTTTCAGACGGCGCAGAAGGCGTCGATTCTCCCGCGGTGGATGTGGGGCTCTCGTACAACTACTCGGAGAAAACCAGCGTGACGCTGTCGTACTCTCGACGTTCGCGAGCTTCCGTGTCCAGCGCCCACACCGCTTATCTGAACAACTACGTCACGTTGGGGGTTCAACAAATCGTTGGATCGAGCCATCCGGTAATGTTGAATCTGACGGCGAGATACGGTGTCAACGAGTACAGCGGCTCAAGCGTGTATCGGGGAAGATCTTCAACTTACTACGGCGTCTCACTCTCCGCGGGCTATCGCCTGAAAAGCTGGTTGACGGCGGGCGGGGGCTACGAGTTTGAGCATCGCAGCGGCGTCTCTTGGATCGACTACGACGTAAATCGAATCTTTGTTGGGATGATGGCTGGATTTTAACCGGAGGGATTAGCGATGAAAAGCATTCAAGAAAGGCTTGGTTTTGTGTTGGCGGTTGCTTTGATTATGCCTTCCGTTTGGGGCGCTTCTTCCGCCGCGGCGTTGCGGCCGCCGCGGACGACGGCTTCTCCGAAGCCAACGGCGGCCAAGCAGTTTCCCAAGCCGGCCGCGGCCCCTTTGGACAGAAAGATCGCCCCTCAAGACTTGTTGGTTATCACAATCGTTGGCGAGACGGGATTGCAAACCGAATTCCGAGTTTCGGCGAGCGGCACGATTCAGTTTCCCTTTCTGGGCATCGTAAAGGTTGCGGGCTTAACCCCTGTTGAGGCGAAGCAGAGGCTTGAGCAGTTGTTGGCGAAGGATTATTTCGTCGACCCTCAGGTGATTGTGACCGTTAAGGAGTATCGCCCCACATATGTTAGGGTAATTGGCGCCGTGGCGCGCCCCGGCTTGATTCCTCTTCCTGGGGAGCAGAAGTTTGATGTGCTGGACGCGATCGCCTACGCGGGAGGGATCACGCGCTACGCAAGAAAGAGCGTCAAGTATACTCACGAAGGCAAGACGGTTACATTGGACTTGGAAGATTTGAAGAAAGTTACCGATCCCAAAAAGAAAATTTGGGTTCAGCCGGGAGACACTATTGAGGTGCCCGAGAGAATCTTTTAAGTTGGATCCTGGTGTCGATTAAAGATTGAAAAGTCGCCCTATGCAGAATTACGGATATCCCAATCCTTACGGCGCTCCGGCCGAGCCTTATGAGGAAGACTTGAGCGGCGGAGCCTTGCAGAAAATCGACCTCCGTTACTATTGGTATGTGCTCCTGGAGCGTCGCTGGATGGTCATCATCACTTTTACTCTTGTGATGGCGGCCGCGGGCGTTTATCTGACAAAAGCTCCCAGGATCTATCGGGCCACCGCGCAGATCCAAATCGATCCGGAGGAAGAAGCGTCTCTCCAAGGACAGCGCGGAGGGGGCGGTCTGGTTACCATGGATGAGCAATATCTTCAAACCCAGTACAAAAAGCTCACAAGCCGCACGCTGATCCAGGCGGTTATTCGACGAGAGCGGTTGGATCAAGACCCTCGTTACGCAAAGCATAGGGATCTTGTTGAGGCGGTTCTCGACGACATCAAAATTTCGCCCGTGCGGATGACTCGGCTAGTGAATATCAGCGTGGAGCATCCAAATCCACGAAAGGCGGCTCAAATTGCCAATGCGCTGGCAGAAGAATTTATCAAGCAGAACGCCAGTCAGCGGCAGAAAAAAAGCCTGGACATGCTCTTCCTTTTGAAATCCCAGGCGGCGGAATTGCAGCGCGATGTGACGCAGAAAGAGGAGGCCCTGCAACGGTTTCGGGAGCAGAAAAGCTTCGCTTCGTTCGAAGACAATTTCAATATCATTGCGCAAGCCCTGAGCGCCGCGCAGGCCAAGTATGCGGACGCGCGCGCCAAAAGCAAGACGATGGGAACGACGCTCAAGGAAATTGAGGACTATATGAAGAGCGGCAAGGATTTGGCGGCATTCCCTTTGATCGCCAATGATCCCGAAGTCAGCGGTTTGCGGCTTCAACTGGCCCAGTTGGGAAATGATCTGGCGGCCCTTCTAAAGCGATACAAAGATAAGCATCCCAAGGTGATCGAGGCGCGTTCGAAGATCCAGGCTGTGAAGGATTCGATCAAGAAGATTGCCGGCGAGAAGTTGGTCTCGATGCGGGCGGAGGCGCAGCTTGCCCAGGCGCAGGAGCGGGAGTTGGCGGACAATGTGAACTATTGGGAGCAGCGCCTGATGGAGTGGAATAAAGCAAAGGCTCAGTATGACGTGCTTCACCGTCAAGCGGAAACGAGCCAGCAGCTTTACACTATCGTGCTCAGCAAGCTGAAAGAGGTCGATCTGATGACCCGCAACAAAGCCAACAATATTCTTGTCATTGACCCCGCGACGCCTCCGCCGACTTACGTGAAACCCAATCTGGCGATCACTTTGAGCGCGGGGACGTTTGGCGGATTGGTTTTGGCCTTGGGCCTGGCTTTGTTTGTCAGCTATTTGGATGATTCCATCAAAACTCAGGACGACGTGGAGCTTCACCTGAAATTGCCGTTCTTGGGATATGTTCCCGACATCAAGGGGATCAAGGAGGACGATCGGCGGCTTATTGCGCACACACAGCCTCGCCACAGCGCCTCGGAGGCCTTCCGATCTATTCGCGCCGGGATCGTGCTGGGCGGGCGCGGCGAGCGCATCCGCGTGTTGACGGTCACCAGCACCATTCCCGGAGAGGGCAAGTCGTTGGTTGCGGCGAATTTGGCGATAGCCATCGCGCAAACAGGCCAGAAGACGCTCTTGGTGGACGGCGACCTGCGGCAGCCTTCGCTGCATCGGACGTTCAAGTTCCACGGGAAAGCGGGCCTGGCGAGCTATCTTTCCGGAGAGAGCGAGAGCCTTGAGGAGATTGTGCACCATTCTGAGGTCCCCAATCTGGATATTATTTTCTGCGGCTCGCCGCCGGCGCAGCCATCGGAATTGCTCGGCTCCAGGAGGATGATGGAGTTTATGCAGGAGGTCTCGAGTCGGTACGATCGCGTGATTATTGACTCGCCGCCGGTGTCGGCGGTGAGCGACCCTCTGTTGATCGCCGCCATGGCTGACGGCGTTGTGTACGTGATCAAATTTAATCGCGTGCGGCGAGATCATGCCGGAAAGTGCATCCGGAAACTTCAAGAGACTGGGGCGTACATTTGCGGAGCGATTCTAAATGACATCGATTTTGAGGGGCGCGACGCCTACTACTACCACGGTTACTACTACTACTATCGGAATCGGTATTACGGCAGCTACGGGCGGCAAGGCGGCTCGCGATCGGGCCGGGCTGATCAGGAGGCCGCTCAAGAAGGCCGGGAAGCGGAGGCGAAGAATGCATAGGAGCCTGCGAAGGGCGGCGTTTGGCGAAGCGATCGCGGAGGACGCCTTGCGTCTTGGTTTGAGCGGAATGAAGCGGTTGCTTTTGGGTGTTTTCGTAGCGGCGGTTTGCGGGACGGCGATGCGGTGGGAGGCTGTCTCGGCCCAAACTTCGGAAAGCGTTCGACGCCAGCCTAATTTTGTGGTGATTTTTCTGGACGACGCCGGCTGGGCGGATTTTCGGCCGTTCGGCCGTCCTTCTTATCCCACGCCGAACGTGGAGCGGCTGGCAAGCGAAGGGCGTGTTTTTCCCAGGTTGTATGTTCCCCAAGCTATTTGTTCCGCTTCACGGGCCGCGTTGATGACGGGCTGCTTCCCAGGGAGGACAAGGGTGTTTGGCGCTTATGCGCCGCGCGTTCGCGGGCTGGATCCTAAGTATGCCACCATTGCGGAGGTTTTGAAGCCGCGCGGATATGCGACGGCCGTTTTCGGGAAGTGGCATCTGGGCGATCAACCGCAAACCCGGCCGTGGGCGCGAGGCTTTGATGAGGCGTGCGGCTTGATGTACTCGAACGACATGTGGCGGCATCATCCGGAGAATCCGAAGTTCTGGGGGCGCTGGCCGCTTCAATTTTGGGAAAACGGCCGAGTGAAGATCGAGGATGTCACCGCTGACGATCAGAAAATGCTAACTACATGGTATACAGAGTATGCGGTGGATTTTATCCGTCGTCATAGGGAGAAGCCGTTTTTCCTTTATGTGCCTCACTCGATGCCTCATGTGCCGATTTTTTGCAGCGAGAAATTCCGTGGAAAATCCGGGGCAGGTTTGTACGGCGATGTGATGATGGAGCTTGATTGGTCGGTGGGGCGGATTTTAGGAGCTTTGAAAGAGGCGGGGTTAGAGAAGGACACGGTAGTTTTCTTCATTATTTCCGACAACGGTCCGTGGCTTTCCTATGGGAACCACGCGGGCAGGACGCCCTTTCGCGAAGGAAAGGGCACGGGGTTTGACGGAGGGATCCGCAGCGCTTGCATCGTAAGATTTCCGGGCCGCGTGCCTGCGGGCACAACATCCGATGAGATTTTCAGCTCCTTGGACCTTTTGCCCACATTGGCTCGATTGGCGGGGGCGAAGCTTCCCGAAAACCCGATCGACGGTCGGGATGTATGGGACTTGATTCGCGGCGCGCCGGGGGCCAAGAACCCTCATGTGTATTATCCGTTTTCCACGGGCGGCCGGTTCGAGGGCGTTTTGACGGGGGACGGGCGGTGGAAGCTGCACCTGCCCCATCCCTATCGCACGTTGGCGCGCCCCGGCCGGGACGGCAAGCCGGGCAAGTATCGGACCGCTCGAATCGGGTGGGCGCTTTATGATCTGGAGCGGGACCCCTTCGAGACGCTGAACCTATGGGACGAGGAGCCAGAGGTTGCTTCCCGACTGAAGCGAATTGCCGAGGCTCACCGCGCGCGCTTTTTCCCCAACCAGAAGGCTGCGGGCGTCGGCGCCAATTGATTTTCAAAGCCTCCCTCCGCCGCAGCTCAAGGGATGTTGTCCATATTGAGTTGAGAAGCGGGTTGAGGCGCGGCGGGTTCGAGGCTGTCCAGAAACCCTTGAAGGTCGCCGTCCGGAGCCGCAGAGGGAGCGAGCGCCGTCCGCCCTACTTTTTCCTTGGTGGCGGCTACCAGCTTGTCGGGAGTGTCGATGATATAGGGCGTGAGGAAAATCAACAGCTCGGAGCGGGAGTCTTTTGTAATTTTCCTGCGAAAAGCGGCTCCCAGGAGGGGGATGTCTCCCAGAATAGGGATCTTCTGGACCGACTCGGTTTTATTGCTGTCGATAAGGCCGCCGATGACTACGGTTTTTCCATTGGGCGTGACCACCACGGTTTCAGCGGCTCGCTTGGCGATCACAGGGGAACTGACCGTTTCAGAGATTGGCACGCTTTGGTCGGTGAGGGTGGAAATCTCCGGACTGACGATCATCTGGACTAGGTTGTCGGAAGTGATGAACGGCGTCACGCGAAGGATGATGCCGATTTCGCTGTATTGAATAGTGTTGATTGTCTGGCCGTTTTCAGTGACCCGCGAATTGGTGACAAAGGGCACTTCTTGTCCGACCATCATCACGGCTTCCTGATTGTTCACGGCAAGAATGGATGGCCGCGATAGCACCTTCAGGCTTCCCTTCTCAGCCAAGGCGCGAAGCGTGACCGACCAGTCATCGGCCATGACTTGATGGAATCCGCCTTGGAGGATGGAGCTGACATTGAAATCCGATCCTGCGGTTCCCTCGAGGCCGTCACGACGATAGGTGAGGGAGCCTTCCACGCCCAGATCCAGGTCGTCGTGGAGCGTTACTTCGAGGAACAGGACTTCCAACAGAACCTGAGGCCGCGGCGTGTCCAGGTCTTGAATGATTTTCTTGATTTGTTCGTTGGTGTCCTCGTCGGCGACGACGATGAGGGAGTGCGTGTCCTGATCGACTTCGACGAGCGCGCTGCCCAACGTAGTATGGCTCCGGTACTCGCGCGGCTGCACCTGGAAGCCGGCTCCGGTTCGCGAACGGACGCCGCCCTGTCGGGGAAAGAACTGCCCGAGACAAGCGATTGGCGCGATCAATGCCAGCCAGAGAAGCGCCGGCCGGAAGCGGCCGCGCGTCCTTCTGAGAGAGCGATTTGCTTTCATTTTCATCATGGCAAGAATGTTAGAGTTTAGCGGGAAGGCCTCCGGGACGAAGTTCCCGAGCCAAAGCTGGGGTTAAACGTGGCGCCGCTGCTCTGCCGGGATCGAAGCACGCTGGTTCCGGTCGCGCCGCGGCCGCGTCGGATGGAAGAGCGCGATCGGCTTCCCGTGGTCCCCTCCTCGAAGGTGTTGCGAAGAATTTCCGCCACCGCTTCTGGATCGGCATGTTTTAAAGAGTAGACGTAGACGCGTTGATTCCGGGACGTGTCGGCGTCGAGGCGACCGATCACCTCCGCCAGTTGGAGCATCGTGTCATGAGAGGCGCTTACGATCAGCGAATTGGTTCGGGGATCGCCGACCACGACGACTTGCGCCTGTTGCTGAGCGCGCGCGCTCGCTTGGTTGCTGGTTCTTCCCGGACGAGGAAAAATCATCTGTGGGAAGCGGCCAAAACGACTCTGCTGGGCGGTTCCTGAATTCAGCTCGGTGAAGAGCTGGGTCAGCAGATCGGCCGTTTCCATGGCGTCCGCGTTTTGAAGAGGGAAGATGCGGATCTCAGTCGGTTCGGTGGCGGCGGTGTCGATCTGCTTCACCAGGGTTTCAATGGTGGACATCAAGTCTTCGGGGGCGGAGACAACCAGGGAATTGGTGCGGTCGTCGGCCACCGCGGTCACTCGGGAGGCGGCGGCGCGGGCGGGGCTGGAGGCGGCGTTGGAGG
>JAGHDA010000408.1 GCA_021160185.1 Verrucomicrobiota bacterium | reverse complement strand
GTCCAGATCTTCGACGCGATTCACGAGCTGAACACCAATCCCCAGGGCTACGCCCTTGCCACGGCAGTGCTGGGACTGACGCTGGCGCTGTTTTTGACCACGCGGCGCTGGTTCGCGCGGTCCCGGTGGGACGCCGCCCCGCGCGGCGCTCACGCGGAGAGCGAGCGTCCGCTGGGACGATGGCATGGCCGATTAGTTCTGGCGGCGACGCTGTGCTTGCTGGCTGCGGCGCTGCTTCCGCACCTGGCAGTCCTGACCGAGTCCTTCTCCGACCGGTGGCTCTTCTCGGCGTTCCCGCAAAAGTGGACTCTGGACCACTACCGGGAGGCGCTCGCCGGGGGACAGGCGGCGATCAGCCTGCGCAACAGCCTTTTCTATTCCTCACTCAGCGCAGGGTTGGATCTGGTTCTGGGTGTGGCAATCGCCTGGCTGGCCACGCGCAAACGGGCGATCCTGGCCCCGGCGCTGGACGCCTTGGCCATGGCGCCGCTCGCCATCCCCGGCCTGGTGTTGGCGTTTGGATTTGTGGCCGCGTTTGACGTGGACGCGCCGTGGCTGAACCCTCGTCAGAATCCCACCCTGCTGCTGGTGATCGCCTACAGCGTGCGCCGCCTGCCCTACATGGTCCGGGCCGCGGTGGCCGGCTTCCAACAAAGCCCCGTGGAGCTGGAAGAAGCTTCGGCGAACCTGGGCGCAAGCCCGTTCCGCACGCTTCGGCGCGTGACGCTTCCCCTGGTGAGCGCCAATCTGATCGCCGGATGCATTCTGGCTTTCGCCTTCGCGATGATCGAGGTGAGCGACAGCCTGATTCTGGCGATGCGCGAACCGTACTTCCCGCTGACCAAGGCGGTGTACGAGTTGCTGGGACGAATCGAGCCGGACGCTCCGAGCGTGGCCTGCGCCTTGAGCGCGCTGGGCATGGCTGTTCTCGCCGCCGCTCTCCTTACAAGCGCTCGCCTCTTGGGCCGGCGCATGGGCCGCTTGTTCCGCTTCTGAACCGAGCCCCGCGCCCCGCCCGAGGCGGCCGCTTTCCGCTTGGCGGGGACGCGCACGCCGCCTACAGTGGCGCCCCTTTCGGGATGAGAATCGATTTGCGGGGACTCAACACACAACAACGTCTGGCGGTGGAAACGACCGAAGGGCCGGTCCTCGTCCTCGCCGGCGCGGGCACGGGCAAGACGCGAGTGATCACGACGCGGATCGCCCGGCTCATCGCCCTGGGGATTCCGCCGGAGAACATTCTGGGCGTGACCTTCACCAACAAAGCCGCTCGGGAGATGCTCGAGCGGGTCCGCGCCCTCCTGAACGGCCGAGACGGCAGGAGTCCCCGGGGCAGGCCGCGCCTGAGCACGTTCCTCTCCTGGGCCGCGCGAACCCTCCGGGAGTTCGCTCCCCTGCTCGGATACACGCCCGACTTCGTGATCTACGACGAAGCGGACCAAATCGGCGTCCTTCGCGGCCTTCTCGCCCGGAACGCCTCGCGCGGAGCGGGGCCCGATCCGCGGGCGACCGCGGCGGCGCTCAGCCTGCTTCGCAACGGAACCGCTCCGGAGCGGCTCCGCGGGGACGCGGCGGCGGCCGAAGCGGCTGTCAAAATCCGCAAAGCCTACGAGCAGACCCTCAAAGCGCGGAACGCCATGGATTTCGACGATCTGCTGCTCCGGACGCTCCAACTCTTCCGCGAACATCCCCAAGCCCTCCAAAGCTGCCGGCGCCGCCACCGCTACGTGATGGTGGACGAATACCAGGACACCAATCCGATCCAGTTCGAGCTGGTTCGCCTTCTTTGCGAGGAGCATCGCAACCTTTGCGTAGTGGGCGACGACGACCAGAGCATCTACGGCTGGCGCGGGGCGGAAACAGCGAACATTCTCCAATTCGAGCGCAGCTTCCCCGAGGCCAAAGTCATCAAACTGGAGCAGAATTACCGCTCGACCAACACCATCCTGCGCGCCGCCAACGCGCTGATCCGCCACAACGCGGCCCGGAGGGAAAAGGCTCTCTGGTCAAGCCGCGGCGACGGGCCGCCGATCCGCCTGAGGGCGTTTCCCAACGAGGAGGAGGAGGCCAAAGCGGCCGTCGCCGCCATCAAAAGCGCGCGGTTCCCCAAAAAAATACCCTTCTCCCATTTCGCGATCCTCTACCGCACCAACACCCAATCCCGCCCGCTTGAAGCGGCGCTGCGTCGGGCGGGAATCCGCTACCATGTGGTGGGCGGACAGAGCTTCTTCGACCGCCGGGAAGCTCGCGATTTCCTGGCCTACATGCGGATTGCGGTCAATCCGCGGGACGACAACGCCCTCTTGCGCGTGGCCAACACGCCCGCCCGGGGCCTGAGCGAAAAGACCATGCAGCGTCTGCTCGCCGCCGCCCACGCCCGCGGGATCTCGGTGTGGGAAGCGATGCGCTCGGAGGCTGTCCGAACCGAGTTCCCTGCGCGCGCCCGGAACGCCATGAAAGGCTTTGTGGAAATGCTGGAGCAGGCGCGCGCCGAGCTGGAAGCAGTCCGCCTGAACGCGGAAGGCAAAGGGCTGGCGGAATGGGCGCGGAACTGGCTGGAGCGGATCGGCTATCCGGCGGAGCTGCGCCGCTTGGAAAAGAACCCAGAAGCGGGCGAGAACCGGGCGCGCAATCTGCTGGATCTGGCCGAAGAGCTGGACCGCGCCGAAACAGAAAGCCGCAAACCGGCCGCGCGACTTGCCGAAGCCTTAAGCGAGCTCGCGCTGGACGCGGAGCGGAAGGAGGAAAAAGAGCCCGCCCCCGACGCCGTGACCCTGATCACGATCCACAGTTGCAAGGGGCTGGAATTTCCCCACGTCCTCATCGTCGGGCTCGAAGAAGGGCTCCTGCCCCACGCCCGCTCCGAAGCGGAAGGCGCGTTGGAGGAGGAAAGGCGCCTCTTCTACGTGGCCGTGACGCGCGCGATGCGCTCGTTGCGCCTGAGCTATTGCGAAAGCCGCCGCAAACACGGCCGCCGCGTCCCCGCCCGCCCCTCGCGCTTTCTCGCCGAACTGCCGACGGAGCTCGTGGAACGCGTCCAAGCCAAGGCGGCGCCGGCGCCTCCGGAACAGGGGCGCGCCTGGATCCAGGCGATGCTCGCCGCCGCCGCCGGGGCCGAGGAGAAATAAGCCCCCGCGCCCGGCTTATCCCGCAAAACGGCGAAGGCGGCGGATCAGCGGATCGAGGACGCCGGCAAGCGCTCCGTTGTGAGCCACGACAGCGTAGCCGGCGCGATCCTTGCGGAGCCGCGCTTCAAACCGCCCCCCGGCCGCCTGGACGATCAATCCTCCGGCCGCAATGTCCCAAAGCTGCAAGCCCGGCTCCAGGTAGGCGTCGAACCGGCCGCTCGCCACATAGGTCAAAGCCAGCGCGGCCGAGCCCATGATGCGGATTTTCCGGACTCGCTCCGCCAATTCACGAAGGGCCGGAGCCAAGTATTCAAGGGCCTGGACGCTCTTGCCGAAGCCGAGACAGACGACAGCTTCCTCCAACGGCCGCGGGACGACCCGAACGGGCCGCTTGTTGAGGCGGGCGCGGCCGCCCCGGACCGCCGTCCACAGCTCCTCACAAAAAGGCTCATAGACCGCCCCCAGCAGCGTTTGGTAGCCGCCATAGGCCGCGCCGGCGTCTTCGCCGCCCGCCGCCCGCCGCTGGAGGGCGATGGCCACGCAGGCATGAGGAATGCCGCGGCTGTAGTTGACCGTGCCGTCAATCGGATCCACCACCCAGCGATACGGCCCTTCCTGCTTGTCCGCCCCCTCTTCCTCGCCCAGCAAGGGGATTTGGGGGAACCGCGCGGCAAGCCGCCGCGCGATCAGCCGCTGGCACCGCACGTCCAGCGCCAACTTCACGTCGTGCGCCGACTCAGCGTCAACCTTCTTCCGCGCGTAAAGATTGCGGCGAAGCACGGCGCCCGCCTCGACAGCCGCCTCTTCGGCCGTCGCCAGGGCTTCCCGGACAAGCAATGATTTCATAAGACCATTTTTCCAAAAACAGAACGGCGGCGGCCGAAGAGGCGGCTGTCGAGGCGGGCGCCGTGCTTCGCCGCAATCTTTACGCGCGGAAGAAGGT
>JAGHDA010000230.1 GCA_021160185.1 Verrucomicrobiota bacterium | reverse complement strand
GGGACTATAAGCTGATGGACGCCTATCTTGCCCGCGGCGGCGGCTTGGTCTTTATCCACTTGGCGGTGATGCAAGGTTCGGGCGAAGAGTTGGCCAAGCGCATCGGGCTGGCGTGGGACCGCCGCGGGCAAGATAGGCGTCCATCAGCTTATAGTCCCAATTCGGCTTCGGCCATAAGTAGAACACCACCAGATCGGCCTTTTCCCACAGCTCTTTCTTCGGGAACCACATGGCCGGAATGACGGTCACGCGCGGCGCCCGGGGCAGCAGCTCGTTGGCATACCGGTCCATCACCCAGGCGTACTCGTGCGTGCCTTTTTCGTGCAGTTTGTCGATCCCCCAAACCCACACGATGGTCAGGTCGCGCGAGGGTTCGCGCTGCTGAATCGGCCCCACGATGCGCGCGACCTGCGCCGGATCCCGCTTCACCGGCTTCTGCCATGGAAACTGCGCGCGGCATGTGGAGCACATGGCCAGCAAAACCGCGGTCGTCCATAATGCTTGACGCTTCATAACCATACTCCTTTTGGAAACGCTCCTCCTACGTTTATCGCTGCGCTGTTGCGAGCGCGGCTGCGGCGGTTAGTTTTGGCCGACAGGCGATAGACTCGCCTCCTCTCGGCGCCGGCGAACGTCGTACGCGGCAAGCTTATCCCCGTACCGAAGGTACAATCGTCCGCCGCACACGACCGGATGGGCCCATGTGGGCCGCTTGCCCGGATCCTCAATCCGCAACCGTCCGACGACTTCGAACCCCGCATCCGTCGCTTTGGCCAAAGCCGCATTGCCGTTGTCTGCGTACAGGTAAAACATCCCGTCGGCATACGTCAGCGATCCGCTCTTGTACTTGTAGGACGATCGCAAGGGCGAGGACCGAAAGACAGTCTCGCCCGTCTTGAAGTCGACGCACACCCACGGAGCCCGCCGCGATCCAAGTTCCGCGTAGCCGTACAACCTGCCGTTTACCAGGACCATGCCTCCCTGCTTGTTATCGAGCGTTCCGTTGCGCCATTGCCGTTCGACCGAGCACTCCTTGCCGGAAACCAGCAATCGCAGCGAGGTCGTCCCTTTGCGAACACAGCCGGAAATGATCAGAAACCCGTCCTGAAAAAGCGGGGTCAGGATATTCTCGTCCGCATAAACCTTGTACGGATAGCGCCACAACAGCTTGCCGTCGGATGCGCGCACGCCGACAACGGACTGGGCCATAACGGTTACGATCTGTTTGAGCCCTCGGCAATCGACGAGGATCGGCGAAGCGTAGCCCGGCCTGTCTTTGGCGCCGCGGCATTTCCAGACGGCCTTTCCGGTCCTCCTGTCCAGAGCCACGACGCTGACTTCCTTGCCGCCCGGCGTGCAGATCACCAGATCGCCGACGACCAGCGGCGATTCCGCCAATCCCCAGGTGATATTGCGGCCGTCAAACTCCTCCAGGATATTGATGGACCACACCGCTTCGCCGGTGTCAGCCTTGAGACAGACAAGATTGCCAAGCCCGCTTTCGTGGTAGAGCAATCCGTCGTCGGTGATTGTGGGGGTTGAGCGCGTGCCGGGGTAGCTCCTGGCCCACGCCTTGCCGTTTTTCTGCGTCCACACCGGCTTTCCGTCCATGTCCAACGCGGTGATGACGCAATCCCCGGCGATCTCCCCCGTGACGTAGACTTTCCCTCTGGCCACAGCCACACAGGAATACCCCTGGCCGATCCCGATCGCTTCCCAAAGGCGCGGCGGGCCCTCTTCAGGCCAGCTCTTGAGCAACCCTGTATCGGCCGATTTGTTGTCGCGATTGGGCCCGTGAAACTGAGGCCAGTCGGCCGCCGGCAACGTCTCGGCGGCGACTGCCAGAACCAGAAGCAACGCGCATCTCATCGCAAAATGCCTCATTCGGGCGGCGCCAGCCGCCGTTGCGGCGGCCCAACCCAGGAACCCCGCCAACAGGACAACACCGGGGCGGGCTTTGCCTTGGCGCATCTTCATCATGGGGCTGATTCACTATGTCGGGCGCAGCCTGCCTCCCTCCCCACAGTTTGTCCACGACAAAGTCGGCGGGAGGCCAGCCTCGATGCGGGAGCCAAGAAACGCTTCGTCCGGCTCCTGCGCCGGCAGGCCCGCTTTTGCGGCCTCGAACTGCTCGCCTACTGCGTCACGAGCAATCCACTTCCATCCTCCTGGTCCGGTCGCCGGTCCCCGACTCCACCCCGCCCTCCAACGCCGAACTCCGCCGCCGCATGGAGGCCCCTAAGTGAACTGCCTGAACAACGCTTGCGCCGGGCCAATACCCGGTTCCGACTTGCTCAACAAACCCTCACTATCCAAGGAACGCCCCATCCCGCTCCGCGCACGACGGAGCAAACCCAACGTGTCCTTATCTTTGGCGCTGATCAAGGTCTTCACTCGGTCTACTTCAATCCGATATCCAAGCCAAGCCATGTAAAATCTTACCGAAGGAGACATTGTCGCAGCGTTTGCCGTCTTGCCGGAGAGTCAACAGGCGGGCGCCGCCCTCGGCATAAACTAGGTTGACTCGGGACCGGACAACCATAAGCTTCTTTGCGTCAAGGACGGAGCGCAGGTCTCCAGCAGCAAGAACGAGAACACGAAACAGGAAGCATTATGGCAGTTAAAGTTGCAATCAACGGTTTCGGCCGCATCGGTCGGTTGGTTTTTCGGGCCCTCGTCGAACAGGGCATGGTGGGCAAGGACATCGAAGTAGTGGCGGTGGGCGATATCGTGCCGGCCGACAATCTGGCCTATCTGCTCAAGTACGACAGCGTTCACGGACGGTTCGGCGGCGAAGTCGGCAGCAAAAAGTCCGATCCCTCGAAAGCGGCGGACGATGTGCTGATCGTCAACGGCCAGGAAATGCAGGTGGTCAGCGCGAAGGACCCGGCCGATTTGCCCTGGCAACAGATGGGGGTCGAGGTGGTCATCGAAGCCTCCGGCCTCTTCACTAACGTGGAAAAGGCCGAGGGGCATCGCAAAGCCGGCGCGAAAAAGGTTATCATCACCGCCCCGGCCAAGGGCGACTGCCTCACGACGGTCATGGGAGTCAACCACGAGAAATACGACCCCGCCCAGCATCATGTGATCTCCAACGCTTCCTGCACCACCAACTGCCTGGCTCCGGTGGTGTACGTCCTTTTGAAGGAAGGCTTCGGAGTGGAAGAAGGTCTGATGACCACGATCCACGCGTATACGGCTGCGCAGCGCACTGTGGACGGCCCCAGCCGGAAGGATTGGAAGCGGGGACGGGCGGCGGCCCTTAACACCACGCCTTCCACCACGGGCGCGGCCAAGGCCGTGGGCCTGGTGCTCCCCGAAGTCAAAGGCAAACTCACCGGCATGGCGTTCCGCGTGCCCACGCCCACTTCTTCGGTGGTGGATCTGACGGTGCGGACCGTGAAAGAAACCAGCTACGAGGAGATCGCCGCCGCGATGAAAAAGGCGAGCGAGACCTATCTGAAGGGCATTCTCGAGTATACCGAGGACGAAGTGGTGAGCACGGACTTCATCCACTACCCTGCCTCCTCGATCTTCGACAAAGGCGCGGGCATCGAGCTCAACAGCCGATTCTTCAAGCTGATCAGTTGGTATGACAACGAGTGGGGCTACAGCTGCCGCGTGGCGGACCTGCTCAAGTACATGATCCAGAAGGGACTCTAAGCGAGCCTTTGGAAAGAAAAACCATTCGCCGGCGGCTTGGAACCGATCTCCAAAGGCGGTCCAAGCCGCTTTTCGTTTTCCCGAACAAGACCTCCCAGGCTTTTGTCTTTTTGAATAGGCACGCGCCCTGCTGTGGAAAGGGCGGGAGCCGGGGGGAACGCTTCTCCTGGCGGGAAGACGACTTGGAATAACGAACTCGGAAAAGGGGTTGAGGGATATGGAAACTGCAATGCACGAATCCGGATTAGGCCATAACCAAGGGCTGCACCGTTACTCAGCCAAACGAAACCGAAAGCCAATTAATTTCTTCTGCCATGCGCCTCACGCGAAAAGCGTGTGCATCATAGGGGACTTCAACAACTGGAAGCCGGGGGCGACGCCCATGAAGCGGCAGCCCGACGGCAACTGGTCCGCTCAAGTGCCCCTCCACCACGGCCATCATCGCTACCAATTCCTCGTGGACGGCAAGCCGGAGTTGGACCCTAACGCCACTGGGATCAGCCGGAATGCGAAAAACGAGCGGGTCTCGATCATCGCGGTAAGCTGAGCCGGGAGGAAAGAAAGGCTTCGCGGAGCGGGCCGGAAAGCGGCGGCGAAGCTCCTTCTCTGGCGGGGAGGAGGAAGTGTTGCCTACGGCTCAGCGCGACGTCTGAGCAAGAAGAACTCCCGGAGAAGCTGGGCGCATTCTTCCGCGCAAACGCCGCCGCGCACTTCGCATTGGTGGTTGAAGGTCGGCTGCCTGAGGAGATTGAGCGCCCCGCCCGCCGCGCCGCCTCGAGGGTCGGGCGCGCCGAACACAACCCGCCCCACGCGCGCCTGCACCATTGCCCCGGCGCACATGGGACACGGCTCCTTGGTCACGTACAAGACGCACTCGTTCAACCGCCAATCCCCCAACGCCGCTTGGGCCGCGGTTAGAGCGATCATCTCCGCATGCGCCGTGGCGTCCTTGAGCAGTTCGACCTGATTGCGCCCCCGGCCGATGATGCGGCCCTTGTGAACCACCACCGCGCCCACGGGCGCCTCGCCCTCGCGGAAGGCTTTGCGAGCCTCCCGAAGCGCCTCGCGCAGGAACCTCTCTTCGCTTTTCAGATCCGGCGCGTTCATCTTCCCTTTCCCGGCGGCTCCACCCGCTCTTCGATTTCCCAGACGGCCGCGCCCGCCTCATCATACCTACAGTGCGCGGCG
>JAGHDA010000359.1 GCA_021160185.1 Verrucomicrobiota bacterium | reverse complement strand
GTCTGCGGATGGGACTTGTGGATTGGGGGGAGGTCCTTGAGGCCTTCGACGCCGTGCTTCTGGAAGCGTCTTTTGTCCTCGTAGAAGCGGCTGCGGGAGAGGCCTCTTCTGCGGCAGGCCTCGGAGACGTTTCCGAGGGCCTGGGCGAGTTCGAGGACGCTGAGGCGTTGTTTGAGGAGTTTCTTTTCCGCGGCGGTCATCTTCGGCATCTCCTTCCGTTGGCGGCGGCGCGGTTGGAACTCCGCTCCGGCTGCCTGTCTGCCGTGCCCGGCACAGGCAGGCGCCTTCGCTCCGTCCCAACCGCTTTATACCCCGCCTTTCTCTTGTCACGAAAGAAGGCTAACTGTACACTTCACCTCTTTTCGGGGAACTGGAGCTTCCGGATTTGCTCGAGGGAGAACGCGCCCTTTGAGCCCGCGCAACTGCCGAAAATCTGAAGGCCCCGGATCGCGCCTCGGAACTGGCGGTCATAGCCGTAGCTCTCCATGGTCTGGTTGAAATTGCCCACGGCCAGGGGGCCGCTTCCGGGCTCCACGCCGCCGCGGGGATAGGTGACCGTCCGGTCCAGCGTAGCGGGGGTTTGCTCGTCGCCGAAATACCAGCGGACGTTGTCGGCGCGCTTGGCGCCGTCGTAGGCGACGGCGAAAAAAGTCCAGCGGCCCGGCTTCAGCTTGCCCGGCGAGCTGTCGTCCCTTATCCGGTCGGGCCATTCGTTGACGGCGAGGCGCAGTCGGCCGTCGGCCAGATGAACCAGATCGATCCCGGATCGGCTGCCGTTGAGACTGAAGAGAATCCGATTGCCGCCGGGGCCGACCCGGTCGATTCGGCGCGGGCGCAGCCAGCCGAGCGCGGTGAAGGAGAGGAGCCCTTCGAGCTGTCGGCCGGCTTCCCTGCCCAGGGAAATCCGCTTCCAAGGCGGACCGTCCCCCAGCTCGTAGGATCCGTCCGGGCCGCGGACGATTTCGCCGTAGAGGCGCGGCTTGGGGATCTCGTTCTCCGGGAAGCCAAGCCGCACGATGGGCTCGGCGGGATCGCGGTCCGCCGCCACCTCGCAAAAAGCCGCCGTCGTTTCGCCGTTGCGATTCCATGCGAGCAGCTTGACGGTGCGTCGGCCCGGCGCGCGATAGACATGGAAGGGTTGGGAGGCATGGGAAGAGGTTCCGTCCCCGAAGCGCCATTCGAGGCGGTCGAACCGGGGCGAGGCGCGGAACCGCACGTCCAGCGGGGCTTTCCCGGAAGCCGGATCGGCTTCGATGCGGACGGCGGGGCGCGTCTTCTCTCCTTCCCGGTAGGGGGTCAGGCGCAGTGCGCAGCCTTCTTCGGGCGCGCGGAACCGAAACTTGCCGCCGACCGCGCCGCCGAGCGGGTGCACGGTCATCTGCCACGTGTCGATCAAGTCCGCCTTGAACCGACGGCCGGGCGGCAGATCGAGTTCCACGGCGTCCGGGGCGGTGAAGTAGAGCAGCCAGTAGCGGCCGGGAAGCGAGAGCATCCCGCAGCTCTTGGAGAGCAAGGAGGGGCGGAGCTCGTGGAAGGGCGGACCTTCCTCCATGATTTCCCGGAGGAAGGCGATTCGCTCGGGGCTTTGGCCGCGGAGGACGCCGCCCTTCGACCACCAAAGGATCTCCTGCGGGTTCAGGTAGGTTTCCCCGTGGCCCACGTAGCAGCCGGAAACGGTTCCGATCCAGAACTCCTTGACCAGCTGCTGCGGGGCGAGATTGCCCCAGCCTCGGGGAATGTCTCCTTCGTAGCGCACTTCGTCGAACACCGCCGGCTTGCCGTATTTGGCGGGCAGGTCGATTGCCCGCCCGAGCTCTTCCACCCACCAGGCGCCCTGAACGCTGAGGTGGGTGACCCAGGGCTTCGCATGGTCATACCACTTCCGGCAGTTATGGATCGAGCGGGGGCGGCCGTACGGATCGCGTTCCTCGATTAGTTGGAAATACCGGTCCCAATCTTCCATCGGCCATCGCAGCAAGTCGTACTCGTTGGCCAGCGACCACCAGACGTTCCGGAACGCCGCCAGGCGAGCCGTGACGTAACGCAGGCAGCGGAGGTTGTTCTCCCGCCCCATCTTCGAGAAGCCCCACCGGTCGTAAGGGTGAAACAGGATCAAATCCGCCTCGACGCCCAGATCGGCCAGATCCCGCACTCTTTGTTCCAGATGGCGGAAAAACGCCGGATTGAATCGCGTGAAATCCCAGTCGCGCGGCGGCCGGCCCTCGAAGGGGTAAAGCGGCGGCTCGTTGTGATTGTAGTCATAGTGTTTCGGGAAGACGCACATTCGGAGCTTGTTGAAAGGCGCGCGCCGAAGCGTTTCCAGGGTCTCTTGCTGAAGGGCTTCGGGCTGGTGGATCCATGCGTAGCATGTCGTGCCGACCTGGAAGAAAGGGGTCCCGTCCGCGTAGAAAAAGTGGCTCCCGCGGATCCGGACCGGGCCGTGGTTGCCGGGGGAGGGCGGCGCGCAGATGAATTCGCCTTGTCGGCCGTCAAGCTCCTTGCGGTTGCTGGAAGTGACATAGCGCCACCGGCCGAGCTGATCGGGCATGAAGCGCACGCGGTACACCCCGTTTCCGTCGTAGAAGCCGTCCACGTCCACCGTTCGGCTTCCGTGGTGAAACCTCGCCTTGAGCGTCGTTTCCAGGAAGGGATTGCCCTCCGCCGGGCCCCGGAAAGCGGCTTCGAACACGCCCCAACGCTCGATCCGCGGCGCGGCGGCCGGCTCGCCGGCGCGCGCTCCGGCGAGCACGGCGGCCAGCGCGCAAAGCGTCCACATTGGAGTCCGCCGCCTTCTCCAAGGGGTGGGAATGGTTGTGCTTTTCACGAGTTTCCGATTGAGACGCAATCCGCCGCGCCGGTCAACAGTTTCCAGCCTCAGGTCCCCGCGCCGCGGCGCGGGCGGCTTGGACTTGGACGTCGCCGCGGCGCGCTCCGGAGCCGCCTTCGTCGAGCCAATGCGGAGCGGTTCGCCCGGCCCGGCGCGCCTTGTTGACTCCCTTTGCGGGGCAGGGATGTTTTCGGGACCGGATGGCCGCTCCGGATCGGCCTTGTAAGGGCGGCCGGGGCGGGGTAAACAACGAGGCTTCTGTTCATTGGATCGAGTCGGCCGGAAAGGGGCCGAGCCGGCCGCAGCCGCAGGCGGAGGCGATGCGTTTCTTAATGCTCAATTGGCGAGATCCGAAGAACCCGAAGGCCGGAGGGGCCGAGCGGGTGACCGAGGGCTACCTGCGCGCCTTGATAGCCCGCGGCCACGAAGCGGCCTGGTTCGCCTACGCCTTCCCTGGCGCGCCGGCGGAGGAAGAGCTGGACGGTTTGCGGGTGGCTCGCGGCGGGCAGAAGCTCGGCGCGGTCCTGGCCGCCTGGAAGTGGGCCCGACGTCAACCGCGCTTTGACCTGGTGATCGACCAGCACCACGGCCTGCCCTGGTACGCGCCGTGGTGGTGCGGGACCGCTTGTGTCGCTTACATCCATGAAGTGTTGGGGCCGATCTGGCGCTCGTTCTATCGCGGGTTCACCGCGTGGTTCGGCGAGCGGCAGGAGCGGTTTCACATCCGCCTCTACCGCAACGTCCAGTTTTGGACGGCTTCGAACTCCACCCGGCGCATGCTCCGGGAGCTGGGCGTGCGCCGAGTGCGGCTCATTCCTTACGGCGTGGACACGGAGGCGATTCCCGAGCTGGATCCCAAACCGATCGGCGAGCCGCTGCGCCTGGCAGTGGTGTCACGACTTGCGCCGAATAAGCGGATCGACCACGCCTTGCGCGCGTTCCGGATCCTCTTGGACTGGGGAGTGGAGGCGGAGCTGACCGTGGTGGGCGCGGGGGACGACGAAGAGAAACTGCGTCGATTGGCCGGCGAGCTGGGGCTCGGGTCCAAGGCCAGGTTTACGGGACTCGTTTCCGAGGAGGAGAAGAACCGGATTTTGCGGCGGGCGCATCTGCTGTTGCACACGTCCCTTCGCGAGGGGTGGGGGTTGAACGTGATCGAGGCCAACGCCATGGGCACGCCCGCGGCGGTTTATCCCGCGCCGGGCCTGGTCGAGTCCACGCTTCACGATCGGACGGGCGTGGTGACCGAGGAGGAATCGCCCGAGGCGCTGGCGCGCGCCGTGGAGGCGCTGCTGCGGGACGAGGCCCGCTATCAGCGGTATCGCCGGGCGGCGTGGGAGCGGGCCCGGGAATTTCATTGGAGCCGCGTGTTGCCCATTGCTTGCGAGTGGCTGGAAGCGCAGGCGCGCGCCGGGCGCGAAGCCCGCCGCCGCGCCCCGCAACCGGGCTGAGCGTTTCTTGCAGGCGCGGTTTTTGTGGGAGATATTGCATGAACATGGAGAATGCGGCGCGCCAATTGACCGAGCAGCTTTTGACTTCCTATCGCGAGGTCGGCGGCATCAACCATCTGGACGGCAAGAACCTGCCTTCCAAACGGGCGATCTCGTTGATCACTCAAGATCTGCTCCGCCTCCTCTTCCCGGGGTTTTTCGACGAGCGGGTGGTGCATTCCTCGGAGGTTCGGATCCAGACGGCCACCCTGTTGGATTCGGTCCAGAGCCGGCTTGAGGACGAGCTGTTCAAGAGCCTGGAGTACGAGCCGCCGGAAGGGGCTCGGCGGGAAGAGCTGCGCCGGCTGGCCCGGCAAATCACCGTGGAATTCCTTGCGGAGCTGCCCGAGGTGCGGGAGCTGTTGCGAACCGACGTGGAGGCCGCGTACAACGGCGACCCGGCGGCTTTGAGCCAGGACGAAGTCATCGTGGCTTACCCCTGCGTGGAAGCCGTCACCGTCCAACGGCTGGCCCATCGGCTCTATCGGCGCGGCGTGCCCCTCATTCCCCGCATCATGACCGAGTGGGCGCACGGGCGCACCGGCATGGACCTGCACCCCGGGGCGCGGATCGGCGAGTATTTCTTTATCGACCATGGCACCGGCACGGTGATCGGCGAAACCTCGGCGCTGGGCCATCGAGTCAAGCTCTACCAGGGCGTGGGCTTGGTGGCGCGCTCGCTTTCCGCCGGCCAGGCCTTGCGCGGCAAGAAGCGGCATCCCACCCTCGAAGACCGCGTCACCGTCTACTCGGGGGCCACGATCATGGGCGGCGACACCGTGGTCGGCGCGGGCAGCACCATCGGCGCGGGCGTGTTCCTGACCCACAGCGTGCCGGCCAACTCGTTGGTGGTGAACGAGCAGGTTCGCGTCAAGGTCCTCGCCAAGAAGCGGCGACAGGAGTGGCTGGACTACCAGATCTGAGCCGCCGCCGAATTGCCCTTGCCGCTTGGGAAACGGCCGTCCATCCTCCTTGCCAGGCATGGCGGAGCGAGTTTTCGAGGACTTGAACAAGCCGGACGCCGTTCTCGAGACGACGTTG
>JAGHDA010000166.1 GCA_021160185.1 Verrucomicrobiota bacterium | reverse complement strand
TTTGTGGACGGGTTCAAACAGGTCGGCTATCTGCGGCCGCCTGGCGGCGGAGGGCGGGCCTTGTATCAGGGCGGGGGCATCGGGCCGGACGGCGTGCTCCGCGACCCGTGGGGCAACCCCTACATCGTGACCTTGGACCTGAATTTCGACGAGCGTTGCCGGGACGGCTTTTACCGACGGCAGGCGGTTTCCCAGCAGCAGGGCAACGTGGGCTACTACGGCCTGCGCCGGCCGATCCCGGAGGGCGGAGACACCGGGCCGGATCGGTTCGAAGTGAGCGGTTCGGTGATGGTCTGGTCGTTGGGGCCGGACGGGAAGGCGGATCCAAATGTGAAGGCGACGCAAGGGGTGAACAAGGACAACGTCCTGAGCTGGCAATAAACGGGCAATCCCATGAACCGGGGCGGCGGACCAACGAGGCGATTCGAGCGAGGAAGGGCGCGGCGCGGCGCGGCGTTCACCCTGATAGAGCTGCTCATCGTCATCGGCATCATGGTCGTCCTGGCGGTTTCCAGCGTGCCGGCCATCCGTTCCCTTTCCCAGACAAACAAGCTGGCGGCGGGCAGCCGGCAGATGCTCGACGAGCTTTCCTACGCCCGGCAGCTCGCCGTGGGCGGCCGGCGCACGGTGTACATGCTGTTCCTTCCCGCCGGGACGGGCGCGCACGCCGACGCCGTTCGCGCCCACACCTATCCCCTGCGCTTGCTCCAGGAGGAGGACCTGACCCTCTTGACCAACCTCGTGACTAAGCAGCTTCGGGGGTATGCGATTTTCTCGTGGCGTTCGGCGGGAGACCAGCCCGGCCGGCGCACGCCCGCCTACTTGACCGATTGGCGGGCGCTGCCGGACGGGATGTTGTTTGCCACGAACAAGTTTGTGGACTTGAGCGACGCCGCTTGGCTTCAACTGGCGAACACGCTCTCGCCCACCAACCGCCCTTTGCCGCGGGCCTGGTTTCCCTTCCCCTCCGCGAACAGTCCCCCGATGCGGCTGCCCTACATCGCCTTTGAGCCGACGGGGCAGCTTCATTACGAAGGGGGCTTCCTGCCCCAGCGTCCAGGTGAATCGATTGCCATCGCCCGGGGCAGTGTGTTCTACCCGCAAGACGCGCAGGGCCGGCCGGTGTTGACGGGCGCGCCGGACATAGTGGAAACCCCGCCCGGCAACCGGCAGGAGATCCTGGTGAACTGGCTTACGGGCAAGGCCCGCGCGCTGAATCCGGAGCTGCCATGAAAACCGCGGCGAAACAGGAACGGCTGAGCCGGGCGCGCTCGCGCGGAGAGGGGGCCTTCACGATGGTGGAGATCGCCATTTGCATCGCCATCGTCGCGTTCGCCCTGGTGGCCATCATCGGCGTGATGCCCACCGGCCTGCAGGCTCAGAAGGAGAACCGCGAAGACACCCTTGTCAACCAAGACGGCCAGCTTTGGGTGGATGCGATCCGGGCGGGGGCCCAGGGCCTGGATTACCTGACCAATCATGTGGATGTGATCCTCCGGGTTCGGGAATCGGCCGCCGGAGCGCGGACCAACGCCTTCACTTACGGAGCGGGCTTTCGGAGCGGCCGCGATATTGTGGGGCTGCTGACTGTGCCCATGTTTGTGAACGGGCCGGGCGAGACGAATTACGCGTTGGCCTTCGTGCGGTCGATTGCCGGGACGGCGGCCGATCTGGAGGGGGGAACCAACGCGATGGGCTTCACCTACCGGTTGAAGGTGGTGCTGGCGCCGATGCTGACCGCGGCCGCGACGCAGACCAACTTCCAGGAGGCGGCCCTGAGTCCGGAGTGGCGCTTGGCCCGGTCGAACAATTTCGTCCGCGCCCGCCAGACAGAGGCCAATTTTCATGAGCTGCGCGTCGCCCTCCAGTGGCCGGTCTATACCATGGGCGGCCGGTTGCACGTGGGGCGGAACCGGCGGGTTTTCCGGACGCTGTGCCCCGGGATGGTGGTCGCAACCAACGGAACGGCGGCTGCGGAGCTGTACTTCATCCGGCCCTTGCAATTCATGGCGAACCGATGAACGGATCCCTTTCCATTTCCGGAAGCGAAGGCCGCCGGGCCGGGGCGTTCTCGATGCTCGAGCTGCTCTTGGCGATGTCTATCATGGGCGTCATTGTGGCGGCACTCTACGGGATGTTCTATCACACCCAGCGGGCGTTGCGGATGAACGTCAACCAGGTGGACGTGTTGGAATCAACGCGGTTGGCGTTGGATCTGATTCGGCGGGATGTGGCCCAGATGGCCCCCTGCAATCGGCCCGGAGGGACCAATTTCACGGCGGCGGTGAGCCGCCCCTATTGGCGGCCTTCCCAAGGGCTGCCGGTGGTTCAGGTTCTGCCGGACGGGGAGCGACGGACCAACATCCTCCAGGAAGCCTTTCTTTTGACCCGCCGGGCCGAGCCGTTCGAGGCGGTGGTTTACCGCGTGCTGTACGCCAAGAACGGCGTCGGCGTCCTGGCCCGCTACGCCACCAACGCGCTGCCGTGGACGTTCAACCCGACGAATCTGTGCCCGGCCGCGTTGAGCGCGCCGCCGGAGTTGTTCATCCCGGCGCTCGAAGGCGTGGTCCATTTTCGCTTTGTGCCCTATGACGCGGACGGATTTCCGATGGTCTATTGGACGACCAACAACTACGGCCCGAACGTATGGCTGGAAGAGGATCTGGGAGGGGAGACTCGAAGCGCCTTTCTGAACGATCGACTGCCGGCCTACGTGGAGCTGGAGCTGGGCGTTTTGGAGCCGAGCGCTTACCAGCAGTACAAATCCTTCCCCGCCGGCTCGGCCCAGGCGTTCAAGTTCCTCCAGAACCGCGCGGGCCAGGTGCATCTGTTCCGGCAGCGGATGGCGGTCCCCCGCGGGAGCGCAACGCGAGCGATTGTCCGATGAAACGCCACGCCCAACAAGGAATCGCGCTGGTCATCACCCTGGTGATGC
>JAGHDA010000279.1 GCA_021160185.1 Verrucomicrobiota bacterium | reverse complement strand
CTCCTGAAGCTGCTCGAAGAGGCGGATTTTGTCTCCGGAGATCGAAGCGCCAACCGCCGCGATTCCTGGGTCCGGCGAGCCTCCTCGGCCGTGGCCCGCTGGTTTCGCGCCCTTGTTCTGAAACACGCCTTCCGCGACACCGGCTGCGCCCTGCGCGTCTTCCGCCGGGAAACGTTGGAGGGAATCCCGCCGTTCGACGGCCTTCACCGGTTTCTCCCCATCCTGGTTGCCGGGGGGGGCTGGCGGACGTTGGAGACGCCTGTCGCCCATCGCCCCCGCCAGGCCGGCAAATCCAAGTATGGCGTTTGGGATCGGCTCCGGCGCGGCGTCTACGACCTGTTCGGGGTGGCCTGGTTCCAGAAGCGCCGCCTTCTCCCTCAAAAAACGGAGTCCTGGCCGCCGGAACGCGAGTCTCTCGAACGCGACGCCTGAGCCGGCCGGTCCGCCGCCGGCTTTCCTGCGTTTTGCCTCCCCGTGAGCCGAAAGAGCGATCGCCCGGCCGCCGCGCCTCGGCTTCGCGCCCCGCCATGGGCAAAGAAAGGCGAAAGGTTTCCGGCCCGGTCTGTCTTGCTCTACTCCGGCGCGCTCCCTCGATCGGCCAGGATTTTCGCTGCGCCTTCGGCGAGCGCCGCGCACAGCGCCGGCAAATCGGGGCATGTGATCGGGGCCTCTTCCCGGCCTTTCCAGAGCAGGGCGTAGCCTTCGCCCCAGGCGGGGCCGTTGACCGCGCAGCCGTCCGAGCGCGTCTCGCGCAGTTGAGCCGCTCCCCGCGCCAGCGCTTCTTCGGGGCCGCCGTCCGTCTCGTACTTCCAGCCGACCAGCGCCGCTTCAGGGAACCAATCCCGCAAACAGGCAAGGATTTTCGGCGTGGGAACCAGCTCCACCGTGAGCGTTCCCAGCCGCGTCGGGATCTTGCCTTCCGGCCGAAGGTCGCGGAGCCCGCCGCGCGGACCGCGCAGGCGGATCCGGCCGGGCCGATAGTCGCAGACGGCGGCGGCGTGGAAGATGGCGTGCGGCTTCCATGGCCGCCGCGCTTGGAGGCGGCGCGCCAGGTCTTCGCCGGTGGAAAACATCTCCACGGCGCAATTCGCGGGCACATGAGACCAGGAGCTCATCTCTCCGCGCAGGAGGACCACCTCCGCCCCGTGGCGCGCCAGCCACTCGGCCAGATAGCTGCCGAGCCGGCCGGTGGAAAAATTGGTCAACCGCCGCACCCGGTCCAAAGGCTCATAGGTGGGCCCCGCGGTGATCAAACAGCGCATGCGCGAATTCTATCCTTTGAGCGCCCAAAAGGGAAGGGGCCGGTTTCCCCCTCGCGCTTGACACCTTGGCGGCCGCGGGCGGACAATCCGGTTGCAATGATCAAGAACAGTCGTCTTCGCCGGATTCTTGTTCTAGGCCTGTGCGTCGCCGGCGCGCTCCAGTCGCCGCCGCTCCGCGCCCAGAGCGCCTCCCGCCCCAACATCATCCTCATCATGGCGGATGACATGGGTTACAGCGACATCGGCTGTTACGGAGGCGAGATTCAGACGCCCAACCTCAACGGCCTGGCGGCGGACGGGCTGCGGTTCACCCAGTTCTACAACACCGCCCGATGCTGCCCCACGCGCGCCTGCCTCCTCACCGGCCTCTACCCCCACCAGGCCGGCGTGGGACACATGATGAACGACACGGGCTATCCCGCCTATCGAGGCAATCTCAACGAACAGTGTGTCACAATCGCCGAAGTCCTCCGCGGCGCGGGTTACGACACCTATATGTCCGGCAAGTGGCACGTCACGCGGCACGTCGCCCCCGAGGGCCCCAAGTTCAACTGGCCGGTCCAACGAGGCTTCGAACGGTTCTTCGGCACGATCACCGGCGCGGGAAGCTATTACGATCCCGCCACGCTCACCCTCGGCAACGTTCAGGTCGCCCCTCCGCAGATCACTCGTCCGGGCAGGGGATTTTACTACACCGACGCCATCGCCGATTACGCCGCCAGGTGCATTCGCGAGCATGACCCCTCGCGTCCGTTCTTCCTTTACGTGGCTTTCACCGCGCCGCATTGGCCGCTTCACGCCAAGCCGGGCGATATCGCCAAATACCGCGGCAAGTACGACGCCGGATGGGACGCCGCCCGCCGCCGCCGCTACGAGCGAATGCTCAAGATGGGGCTCATCAAGCCGGAGTGGGGGCTTTCTCCGCGGGACGCGCGCGTGCCCGAGTGGGAAAAGGAGGCGAACAAGGCATGGAACGCCCGCTGCATGGAAGTCTACGCCGCCCAGGTGGATTGCCTGGACCAGGGCGTGGGCCGCATCCTCAAGGCCCTCCGCGCCTCCGGCCAATGGGACAACACGCTGATCTTTTTCCTCGCTGCCAACGGCGGCTGCGCCGAAGCCATCGGCCGCCGCGGCAAGCCGCGCCCCCTCGCCAAAAACCCCCAACAGCTCCGGCCGATGAAGCCGGATGAGCTCCAGACCCGCATCATCCCCGTCCAGACCCGCGACGGCCGGCCTGTGCGCCAAGGCGTCGGCGTCATGCCCGGCCCCGAGGACACCTACATTTCCTACGGCCGCCCCTGGGCCAACGTGTCCAACACGCCTTTCCGCGAGTACAAGCACTGGGTCCACGAAGGAGGCATTTCCTCGCCGCTCATCATCCATTGGCCGAAGGCAATCCCGCCCTCCCGCCGAAACGCCTTCGTCCAGGATCCGGCCCATCTTATCGACATCATGGCCACTTGCGTGGATGTGGCCGGCGCGACTTATCCCGCCCGCTATCGGGGCCGCGACATCCTCCCCATGGAGGGCGTCAGCCTTTTGCCGGCCATCGAGGGCAAGCCGCTTCGCCGCCCCAAGCCGATTTGCTGGGAGCACGAAGGCAACCGGGCCGTGCGCGAAGGCAAATGGAAGCTCGTCGCCAAAAACCGCCGGCCATGGGAGCTCTACGACATGGAGCGGGACCGCTCCGAGCTCCACGACCTGGCGGCCCAACACCCCGAGCTGGTTCGTCGGCTTGCCGCCGAATGGGAAGCCTGGGCCAAGCGTTGCGGCGTCCAGCCCTGGCCGTTGAAACGCTCCGGCGCCAAACCCGTCCGGGCCAAAGCCGAAACCAAGGAAGCCCCGACCAAATCCGCTCCGAAAAAGCGTCCCAACATCCTCTTTGCCATCGCCGACGATTGGGGCTGGCCCCACGCCGGAGCCTACGGCGATCCGGTGGTGCGCACGCCCGTGTTCGACCGACTGGCCGAACAGGGCGTCCTTTTCGCCAACGCTTTCGTCACCTCCCCTTCCTGCACCCCTTCGCGCGGCTCGATCCTCACCGGCCAGTGGCATTGGCGCCTGGAAGAAAACGCCAACCTCTGGAGCACGTTGGACGTCAAGTTCAAGACCTACCCGGAGCTGCTCGAAAAGGCGGGATACTTCATCGGCCATTGGCGCAAGGGCTGGGGGCCGGGCGATTTTCGGGCCGGCGGGCGAACCCGCGCCCCTTCCGGCCCCGCCTTTCGCGGCTTCGCCGACTTCCTCAAAAAGCGCCCCAAAGACAAGCCCTTCTGCTTCTGGTTGGGCAGCTACGATCCCCATCGCCCTTACAAATGGCGCTCGGGCGCGCGCAGCGGCCTGGACGTGGACCGCGTCCAGGTCCCGCCCTGCCTGCCGGACTGCGCGCTCGTCCGCAATGACATCGCCGACTATTACGCCGAGGTGGAGCGCTTCGACCGCGACGTCGGCGAGGCCCTCCGTCTCCTGGAGGAAGCCGGCGAGCTGGACAATACCCTCATCGTCGTCACCGGCGACAACGGGATGCCTTTCCCTCGATGCAAGAGCAACATTTATGACGGCGGCACGCATGTGCCCCTGGTCGTCTATTGGGCCGCCTCTCCCGGCAAAGGCCGCGTGGTGGAGGACTTTGTCAGCCTCGCGGACTTGGCCCCCACCTTCCTCGAAGCGGCCGGCGTGAAGCCGCCGCCCGAGATGACCGCGCGGAGCCTCTTGCCACTTCTCAAGGCCAACCGCAGCGGCTGGATCGACCCCGCCCGCGACCACGTCCTCACAGGCAAGGAGCGCCACGTGCCTTGCCAGGAGCCGGGCAACATGGGCGGCTACCCCTGCCGCGCCATCCGCACGCGTGACTTCCTTTACATCCGCAACTTCAAGCCGGAACGCTGGCCGGCGGGCGTTCCCGGCGTGGGCGATTACGGCAGTTGGTACGCCGACTGCGACAACAGCCCGACCAAGGAATACATGATCCGCCGCCGCCGGGAGCCGCGCGTGGCCGCCCTCTTCCGCCTCGCCTTCGACAAGCGCCCCGCCGAGGAGCTTTACGATCTGCGCTCGGATCCGGGCCAGCTCTTGAACGTTGCCTACGACCCGCGCTACCAAGACGTCCGGCGCGAGCTGGCCGAGCGGCTCCTGCGCGAGCTGCGCGAAACCGGCGACCCGCGCGTGGTCGGCGGCGGCGACAAGTTCGACGCCTATCCCTATCGGAACCGAGGCAGAAAGCGCAATCCGCCCAAACGCCCGGCTCCGCCCAAGTCCGCGAAGCCCGCGCCCGCCGCGGCCCGGTAGCTTCCCGGGAAATTCAGCGATCGCAAGCCGCCGGAAAAACCGGCGGCTTTTCTCTGCTTTGCGGCCGAAAAGAATTGACCCGGAGTTCGGGTGGTGGGTAGAAGGATGAGAACCTAAATGAGTCCCACAGCCTACAAACCAAGCTCTCCAAGCCGGGGAGACGCGGCGAAACCCGGGCGGATCAGGGCCTGCG
>JAGHDA010000065.1 GCA_021160185.1 Verrucomicrobiota bacterium | reverse complement strand
TGGTGTAACGGTAGCACAGAGGCCTTTGGAGCCTTTAGTCCAGGTTCGAATCCTGGCCGGACAGCCAAGGAATTTCTTTTTCTCCAGGAAGGATTCTCCCGAAAGTTTTTCCCTTTCCGGAAAGAGCCGATCTCAAGAAACCGGTCCGATGGACAGCCAGGCGGCCTGACCCAAGGGAATGCCGCCGTCGTTGGGGGGCACGCGTTGATGCCAAAACGGCCGGAAGCCTTCGGCCTGGAGCTTGGTGACGGCTGACTTGATCAAATAGTGGTTCTGGAAACAGCCGCCGCTGAGAATCACCCTGTTCTGGCCCAGCCGCCTGGCGGCGGCCAGGATCACCTGGACCAGAGTGTTATGGAACTTGGCCGAGATCCGCCACGCCCCGAGAAGTCGGCGCATGTCGTAGAGCATCCCTTTCACACAAGGCCCCCAATCCACCACAAAGCCCGGGATTGAAGCCTCTTCCTTTATGCAAAGATCGGGATCGGGGCGCGAAAGCATGCTGATCCGCCGCGCCGGGCCGTCCAGAAGCTTGAAGGGATAATCATCCTGCTCCTCGCCCGGATCAAAAAGCATCTCCAACGCCACCGCCGCCTGGCCTTCAAACTGGTTCTTATCGGCCACGCCCAAAAGAGCGGCCGCGGCGTCAAAGAGCCGGCCCACGCTGGAGGTGCGCGCCACGTTCCGGCCGCTTCGGAGAAGCTGACGAACGATCTGAAGCTCGTTTGGGCTCAGCTTGCTCAGGAACCCCACCTCCCCCAAAGCGAACGCTTCCTCGCCGTAGAGCTCGTAAAGCACGCCCAGCGCGGAGCGGCGCGGGTCGCGAAACGCCCGTTGAACCCCCGGCAGGGGAAACATTCGGAAATGCCCGGCGCGGTACACGGCCTTCTCTGTGAGCAAGAGAAATTCCCCGCCCCAAATCGTGCCGTCCGAGCCCATGCCGCTGCCGTCCCACACCACGCCGGCGCATGGAGGGCGAAGCTGGTTCTCCGCCATGCAGGCCAACATGTGCGCCACATGGTGCTGGACGGTGAAAAGCGGCAGCCCCAGTTCGCCCGCGTAAATGGTGGAGCCGTAGTCCGGGTGGGCGTCGCACGCCACAAGTTGGGGCTGAACGTCCAAAAGCTTTTGCAAATCCTCGCTCACAACCCGCATGACGCGCCGCGCCGCCGCCGTCTCCAAATCCCCGATGTGCTGGCTCAGGAAAACCTGATTGCCCCGCGCCACCGCCACGCTGTTCTTCACATGAGCGCCGACGGCCAGCAAAGGGGGCGTCTCTCCGGGAACAAGAATCGGCATCGGCGCAAAGCCGCGGGCGCGGCGAAGGACCGTCTCTCTCCCATGGATGACGCGCACGATCGAGTCGTCCGCATGCCGCACGATAGGCCGGTTGTGGACCAGGAAAAGATCGGCCACGCCGCCAAGCCGCTCGAGGGCTTCCCGCTCATCGATGCAAATCGGCTCGTCGGAGAGGTTGCCGCTGGTGGCCACCACCGGCGCGCCGAAGCGCCGAAGCAGGATGTGGTGAAGCGGCGTATAGGGAAGCATCACCCCCAAGAAGCGGTTGCCCGGCGCCACGGACTCAGCGGGCGCCAAAGCCGCGTCCGGCTCCTCAAGCTTCCGGAGCAGAACGATCGGGGCGGCCGGCGAAGTCAGCGACTGCGCCTCGACCTCATCCAAAAAGCAGACCCGACGAACGCTTTCCAGCGTGGGGAACATCAACGCGAACGGCTTGGCTTCGCGCCGTTTCCTCCGCCGAAGCCGCTCGACCGCCTCCGCCGCGTCGGCTCGGACCATAAGGTGGAAACCGCCCAATCCTTTCACCGCCACGATGCGGCCTTCCCGAAGCGCCGCCGCCGCCGCCTCGACGGCCTGGCTTCGCTCAGCCAGCAGCTCGCCGCGGCCGTCCCACAGGGCCGCGTGCGGCCCGCACACGGGACAGGCGTTGGGCTGAGCGTGGAAGCGTCGGTCGGCGGGATCCTCGTACTCGGCGCGGCAAGCGGGGCACATCTCAAACGCCTTCATCGAGGTGTTCGGCCGGTCATAGGGAAGCGCCTCAATAATTGTGTACCGCGGGCCGCAATGCGTGCAGTTGGTAAAGGGATAAAGATAGCGCCGATTCGAGGGATCGAACACTTCCTGGAGACAGAGCGGGCAAGAGGCGATGTCGGGCAAGACCCACGCGGAGTTTTCCCCCGCTCCGGGGCGGTCGCTGGGAAGGATTCGAAACTCCTCGTAGCCGATCGGCTCCAGGTAGTGCGCTTCCCGCGCGTAGAAAACGGCGTGCGGAGGGCGCTCGGCTTCCAAGCGGAGCTGAAACTCACGAAGCCGCTCCTCGGCTCCTTCCGCTTCGATCGTCACGCCCCGGCCGGTGTTCCGGACCCAACCGGTCAGCCCCAGCTCGCGAGCCAAGCGATACACGAAGGGGCGGAAACCGACCCCTTGGACCACGCCCTGAATGGTTGTTCGCAAGCGCAACGACAACGCCTCGGACACTGCGGCGGGGGGCTCCTGATGGCATGCGGACATTTCCATACGCAACTTGCTTGCTCTTCCCGCGGCAGAGCCGCATTGTCGCCCTCTCCTTTTCCCCATCGCGCCAGCCGGCGCTCTCCGCGGCTTGCGCCTCGAAAAGCGTCCCGCCCTCTCTAGTCTCCCACTTCGAAGTACTCCGTCACCTGCTCATGCGTGGCCCGAAGCCGCTCCAGTAGAACGCCCGTCATGCGACGCGCCATCTCATAGCCGAACTGGGGGTTCTCCTCAGCCAGCTGACGCAGCTCCTTGGTGTCCCACTCCAAAGCCTCAATCTCCTCCAAGGCCTTGGCAGTGAAGTGCCACTGATAAGGCGGAAGGAGCCAGGACCAACTCAACGCGTGGCCGGGCCCGACAACCTGCACGTTGATCTCCTCGTTTGAAGGCAACTTGGCTTCGATCGAGGCCTTTCCCCGAAGAAGGAGGTAAAACTTCTCCGCCGGCTCCCCCTCCCTCGCAATGATCGCGCCCGCCGGAATCACGACCTTGCGGGAACTCCGAGCCAATAGGTCCGCCACTATCTCCGGCGCGCCCGTCAGAAACGGATGTTCCGCTATAATCCTGCGTATGTCCTCCATGTCGTTTCCCTTTGCTCGCCTTGCCCTCCGGCCAGTCTCCCCTCGGCGGACGGGCCGTCGGCCGCTTCAAAACGCCTTTCTCCTCCCGCATTGCCGGGACCGACCGGAGCTTATGCAGGAAATACAACCCAATTTGCTCTTTCTGGCAAGCGGACAATCAACAAATTCGCGGTAATTGTTCTCCACTGAGCAAGTCCAACGCCCGCTCCGCGCCGAATCGGCTTCGAAGAACAACCATCGGCCGGCCGGCCGCCGCCTCCCCGATCAGGCGGGCGCCGGCGCTGACGGAGACTTTCGAGAGGGCTTCAACCGCCCGCGCCCCATGACCCTGCGCCACTACGGCCACAAATCGCCCCTCGTTCGCCACGTAAAGCGGGTCCAAGCCCAAAAGCTCACAAGCTCCCCGCACCGATTCCTCAACCGGAACCGCGTCCTCATCGATGCGAATCTCAACCCCGGCGCCCGCAGCGATCTCGTTAAGGGCGCTGGCCAAGCCTCCGCGGGTTAAATCCCGCAAGCAATGGATCTCAACGCCCGCTTCGATCAACGCGGCGACCGACTCGGCCAGCGGAGCGCAATCGCTCTCGATCGCTCCCTCAAACTCCAGGCCTTCACGGACCGACATCACCGCCACTCCGTGGCGGCCCACGTCCCCGCTGATCACCGCCTCATCCCCGGGCCGCACTGCGGCGGGGCCGATCGGCCGATCGGTGAGCGTCGCGCCCACGCCGGCGGTGTTGATGAAAAGGCCGTCGGCCTTGCCCTTGTCGACCACCTTGGTGTCGCCGGTCACGATCCGCACGCCGCACGCCTCGGCAGTTCGGGCCATCGACTCGACCGCTCGTTCCAGCGTCTCCATCGGCAAGCCCTCCTCGAGGATAAACCCGGCGCTCAACCAGAGCGGCCGCGCGCCGCACATGGCCAGGTCGTTCACCGTGCCGCACACCGCCAGCTTGCCGATGTCGCCTCCGGGAAAGAACAACGGACTGACTGTGTAGGAATCTGTGGTGAAACTCAGTTTGCCGCCAGGCCAGGGAAGCACCGCCCCGTCGTGCTGCCCCGCCATGGGGCCGCTCCCGAACCTGGCAAGGAAGATCCGCTCGATCAACTGATGCATCAATCGCCCGCCGCCGCCGTGGGCCAACTGCACCGT
>JAGHDA010000176.1 GCA_021160185.1 Verrucomicrobiota bacterium | reverse complement strand
GCTTTTCATCGTCGGCGCCGCGGGCGTCGCCCATCTCGAACCAACCGCCGGGGACAACGACCATCTGCGCGCCGCCTTTGACGGTCACAACTTGGGGTTTCGCAGCGCGGCCGCCCGCCTCGTTTGATTTGCCGCACCCGATCAGGAGCAAGGCCAAGCCTGCCGCCTCCAGCCAACACAAGCCGCTGAATCCTTTCATAATGCAGTTCGTTCCCTTCCCGCCCCTGCGCGATGTCCAAGCTTTTCCCCGCAAGCGGCGCGCGCCTCTCAGTTCGTCGGCAGAATCATCCAGTCAGGTTCCTTGTTGCAGTTGCCGTCCGAGGTGACTTCCACCCACACGTCAGGCTCTTCGGCGTCGCCGACGCAGATATTCCATCCCGCAGCCTTGAGCCCCACCATCTCCGGCGCCAGGCCGAGGCGCTTTTTCTTGGGGCCGCGGCTGAAGGCGATGTAACGTCCGTCCGGCGACCAATCCAAGTGGTAAATCTTCATCGGCGGCCGGCTGCTCGCAATCATGCGCTCATTCACAGGCCGCGGCGCGCCGCCGCTCCAATCCACGTCGGCCATATGCAGCTCCCAATCGCTGCGGCCCCAGCCGATTTTTGCCCCGTCCGGGCTGAAATCCGGCCGGCAGCCGCCCAGGCCCAGGTTGATAACGCGCTCGCCTTGGGCCTCGAACGCGATGATGGCGTGAGAGAAACCCATGCCGCCGTGCACTGTGGACGCGAACCAGCGGCCGTTCGGCGCCCAGCATATATTGTAGAGGTGATAAAGCTTGGGGTTGGGATGCGCCGTGATGCGGCCCGTCTTCAAGTCATAAAAGTAAAGCCCTTTGGTGGCATAATCCAAATAGGTGAACTTCTCGTACTCGCCCTTCAGAAAGGCGATCTTCGTCCCGTCCGGGCTCCAGCACGGCTGTCGAGCGTTCTCGGCCACTCTCACGCGCCCGGTCCCGTCAAGATTCATGAAATAGACGTTGCGCGTCTTCTTCCCCCGCAGGGTTTCGTCCACTACAAAGCACACTCTCTTGCCGTCCGGAGACACATGGGGATACAGCTCGTTGACCGTCGGCGTGCGGGTCAAGTTCATCGGCTCTGAGCCGTCGGGGCGGATGGAGTACAGCTCCCAGTTGTCGCCCCGGTAGGTTTCATAAACAATGCGATATTTTCCGGCGAGTTTCTTGAGCCGCTCCCGCAAGGCGGCGCGCCGCCGGAGCTGAATCTTCTCGATCTCTTTGGGGAGACACAGATACACCGAACGCCAAAGGCCTCCGGGGCCCCCGTTGCTGTTGCGGCACATCACGGCCAGCAGGTTGCTCTGCCCGCAACGCGCGAGAGCGGACACGTCAAACTCAAACGCCTCTTCCCATCCCTTGTGCTCCCCGAGCTTGACGCCGTTGAGCCACGCCGTCGCCTCGTCGTCCGCGCCGCCGATGTGGAGCCGAATCTCCCGCCCTTTCCATTCCGCAGGAACGCGAAAGCGCAACCGATAGAAGATCCATCGCTCTTTATAGGGGACTTTGCCTTCGACAATCGTCGCCTCCTGCCAGGCGGCGTCGGGAAACGACTCCCGGTAGAAACGATCAGGCAGGTTGCCGGGCTCCTGCGCGCGCAGAACCTTCCATCCGGTCATCAGCGGCAATTTGAACGCGGCCTCCGACGCCCCGCCCTGAGCAAGAACCGCCAAAGCGCAAACCGCGAGAATCTTCGGCAAAAACACCGCCGGCCTGCGGCGCTTTTCCGCGGCCGGCTCCCTCGTGGTTGGAAAGGAAAGCCTCATCACGAAAGGCGATTATGCCCAAAGTTCGTCGGCGAAACAAGAAACGAGCCCGACTTGTCGATTCCGCCCGTTGACTCCAAAAGTGCGACGCCGGCAACCGAAAAGCCTGCTTCATCCCGGCAGCCAATATGAAATTCGCAACAACCGCCCCGAACCGGCCATTCATGGCGGCGGTCACGCAACCTTGGGCCTTGCTGGAAATCACGCATACGGTCTTCGCCGCATGCATCGCTTCCGGATTCCTCATGACAGGCGTCAGCGCGCGGCGCTTACTCCGCCGCCCCGCCCGCGAAGGCTTCCGGACGACCCTCAAGTTGGGGCTGGCAATGGGGTTGATCTTCTCCTTCGCCGAATTGGCGGAGGGCCGTCTGCATGCGGGGGCCTGGTCAAAAAGCAGCCGACCAAGCTCGCCGCTACAGAGAGCCATTGGGAAACAGGCCCGCACGCGCCGATGTGTCTGCCTGGCCCGACGAGGAGCGATAGCGCAACACGCCCGCTTCCGCGCGTGTTGGCTTGGGCCATCCCACTTCCTTTCTTTGCAATCAAACTAGGATGGAGTGCGCCGGAAGCGGGCGGCAGGCAAGCCGCGTTCCCTCGCCTTTGCTTCCAAAGCCTTCCCGAATGTCGGAAGAATCTTGAAGCTCAAGCTGCGCGTTGGCTTGCGGAAAGAGGCGGTTGCTGGTGGAATTCTCCACGGCATGAAACACTGGTTGTTCGCCCTCTGCGTCGTGAGCGTCGGTCTGAACTGCGGGACTCGGTCCTCCGAACCCGGAAGGCCGACTTCAGAAGCCGCCTTCGATCAGGCGGCCCGATCCGCCCGAATCGCCGGCCTGGCGCTCACGAAGGTCCAACGCTGGCTTCACGAACGGGCATTGCCCAAGATCGATCCCCAAACCGGCCTCTACATCGCCGACGGCCATTGGAACTACAGGGACACGGCGGCGGACTGTTATCCCTTCTTGGCATGGGCGGCGTGGGCCGTGGATCGGGAAGCGCTCAACGGTCCGGTGCGCGGCGTTCTTCATGCCGAACAACGGCTCTGCAACGAGCTGGATCGAATCCCGGTTCCCTACGACCTCCAAAACGGCCGCAAACAAAAAGTCGGCTATGAACAAATGGTTTTCGAAGCCTCCGAATATGTGAAGGACGGCCTGATCGCCATTGTGGAAGCCACAGGCAAAGATGAGTGGTTCGATCGGATGCGGGACATCGAAGACGACCTCTGGCGCCACGCGCGCGTCCAGACGCCTTTCGGCCCGATCCCCACCAAGAACATCGAAGTGAACGGCGAGCAAACCCAGGTCTTGGCCCGGCTTTACGCCATGACAGGCGAGCCCAAATACCTCCGCTGGGCTGAGCGGCTGGCCGACTATTATCTCTCCCAAGCGGACTTCGTTCCGAACCGGCTCCGGGACCACGGCTGCGAAATCATCGGCGGGCTGGGCCTTCTGCTCGGCGTGGAGGCGGACTTTAAACCCGAAGGCGTCGCCAAGTACGCCCCGAAGCTGCGCCACATGTACGACCGCATCCTGGCCGAGGGCTGCAACAAGGACGGGATGATGTACAACGAGATCCGGAAACAGGCCTTCGGACCCCGCTACCGCGACTTCAGCGACGGCTGGGGTTATAACTACGTCGGCTTCCTTTGCTATGACATGGCTCTCGGCAAAACGGTTTACCGGCCGAAAATCGAAAAGGTCTTGGCCGCTCTCGCCAAGCCGATCTACCGCGACTACCGATGGGAAGGCAGCATCGACGGCATCGCCGACTCGGCCGAAGGAGCGATTTACCTTCTGAACCGGGTTCCGGTTCCGCAGGGATTCGCCTGGCTCGAGCGTGAAGCCCGGGAGCGATTGGTTTTCGAAAACGACCCGAACCGGCTGTGGGGCACAATGAAGCTGGAGGCCAACGGGGTCCGGACGGTGATTCTTTACGCCATGAGGCATACGCAAGGACTGCGGCTCTACCCTTGGCGGCCCAGGCTGGAACTGGGAGCCGCGCCGACGGAAACGGGCGGCCTGGCGATCTGGATCCGCAGCCCGGAGGAATACCGAGGGCGCCTGGAGTTCGACGCGCCACGTCACCGTCTCTACATGGGCTTTCGACGCGACTGGCCGCGGATGAACACTCTGCCCGAGTGGTTCACGGCCGAGCCGGAAGCCCGATATCGCGTGCGTGAGATTGAAAGCGGCCGGGAAACCGTGCGCACAGGACGCCAGCTCAGCTTCGGCTGCACCGTGGAGCTGCGAAAAGGCGAAACCCTGCGGCTGCTCGTGGAGCCTGTAAAATAAGCGAGTGTTGCCGGCCCGACTTATCGCGGTTGTGGAACCGGCGGAGCGGTGGCAAAATGCAGAGACATTTCCTTCTGTTCCCGGACGATCTTCAATTCCACAGGGCCCGAAGAGGCGGCTCGCCGCAAGGCCTCGGTCAAGTCCCGCAAAGTGCGGACAGGTCTGCCGGCCGCGGCAATGATAAGATCGTCCTTGCGCAGGCCCCGCTTTGCCGCCTCGCTCCCGGGAGGAACATCCGCCGCGCGCACGCCGCCGGTTTCCTTGCTGACGCCGAACGCCGAATAGGCCTCGCCCCGAAGGTCCTGTAACACAGCGCCCATCCACAACGCTCCGGCCGGCCGAACGCCCGCGGCGGCGGCGCGGGAAACGGACCGGACGCGCAAAGGAGGAATCTCAGGCCGCCGCGCCAGCGCCTTAAGCTTGGGATCCCGCACGCCGAAGCTGTCCATCGGAAAATTGCGAAATCCCAATTTCAAGGCCGGCGATCCGGGGCGCACGCGAAAGTCGCCTGCGGACGGATCCACAAACATCGGATCTCCAACCAAAGAATGCGCGTCACAGCCATGCGCCGCGCACTTGTCGCGGTCGGCTTCGGATCCCACGAACAGGTTCTCATCAATCCGTTTGCCCCATTTGCGCGGAGGCATCCGGATCGGACGATACGGCCCCATAACGATGTTGCGGGCAAAGACGTCGCCGCTGTGCGGATACCACACATGGGCGTGGAGGCTGTTGTTCACAATGATGTTGTTGACGACCTAGCGATGGAATCCCTCCCGCAGCTTCAGCCCGCCCCGCAGAAGGAGGTTGTTGTAAATTCGGTAATTCGAAGAGCCGTCGTCCAAATCAATGTCCCAACCGTGGTCGCAGCGCCACCGACTGTTGCGGATCACGATCGGCTCAACCGTGTCGAGCAGGGCAAGCTTCGGCAATGCCTCCTCCGGCGCGCCCTTCAGGCGCCAAAAGCGATCGCGCCCCCACGAATTGAACGAGCCGTGATCGCCGGTCTCACGAACCGTGTCAAACACATCACAAAACTCGATCAGATGCCCTCCCCAACAACCGTCGCCGATGTTAACGCCCGCTCGGGGAACTTCGTAGATCGAACAGAATCGAACGCGGATCCTTCGGGCCATCGCGATCTCGACGCCGGCGCTCTGCTTCACCGTTTCGCCGATCCGGTAAATAAGGCAGTCCTCAACCGTGCAATCGGCCGGATAATCCGGAGTTCGAGGGCCCGGCGTCCTGTCGATCTGATCATACCGCTGGGAGTGAAGCGCGCTGAACAGCGGATTGCGAACCGCTTTCGGATCCCCAACCAGCGCGACGCCGTTGGAACCGGCGTCGAAGATGCGGCAGCGAGCCACGGAGAGGCGGCGCGCGTAGCCGCTCACGAACAAGGCGTTGCCGCCCGGCTGGTCAAAGACGCAATCCTCCACGGAGCAGTCTTCGGCTCCGGTCAGGAACACCGCTCCGCCCCGGTAAATCGTCCAGTCGCTCCGCAGAAGCGGCTCGCGGTTTTCCATGAACGTCCGTCGGGTGCGGCAAAATCGAAGCCCCCGGAGCCGGAGAAAGCGCGCCGGCGTTTCTCTTGACCCGCGAATTTCGATCAGATGCGCCAGACAAGCCCCCTCGACGACGGCGCGCTCCAGGTCCAACCCCTTCGGCGGACAGTAGTAAAGCAACCGTCTCTTTCGGTCGAAGAACCACTCCCCCGGCGCGTCCAGTTCCTCAAACACGCCCTCCACGAACCGATAAACCGGGTGCATCGGCGAAGGCCGATTATTTTGCCAGCCGCCTTCGTACCGCAGCCGCCCTTGTTCGTCCTTGCCGAGGATCCTGAAGTGCTCGCTGCCCCATAGGTTCCTGTGCAGGGCGTGAATGAAGCCCCCCGCCGGATCGGCCCAACGCCGAACCCGCTCGGGGCTGAGCGCGTCCTTGGCGTAGCCGTGGAAGATGCGGACGTTCGGATCGTAATTCGGATACCGAGCGAGAACCTGACGGCGGCCGTTGACGAAGAGCTGGTCAAAGTCGACTCCCCGAGGAACCTCGGCGACGTAAATCCCCCTGCTATAAGGCCGCCACCGGAGGTTCAGCCTGCAACCGCCGCTGATCACGACCTCCTCGCCCGGGGCCGCCGCAAGGGTCACCGGCGCGCCCGGTCCGCCTGAAACCTCGGGGCCCAAGACGATCGGTCGCGAGAGATAATATGTTCCGCCTCGAAGCCAGACCGTGACCGGTTCCCTGCCCCTGGCGGGGCTGCGCCGCGCCGCTTCCACAGCCGCTTCGATCGAGCGAAACGGCGCGGCGCGGGAACCGCTTGCTGCGTCGTTTCCGTCCGGCGCCGCCCAAAACGCCGCGGCGCGCCCGCACAGCAACGCCCCGAGAGAAAGGAAACATCCCGCCGTTCCAAGAAAGCGGGCCCACAACCGGGTTCCGCATGAACTCGCGGATCCCCTTTCTTCCGCTTCCCGCAATCCCGCCTCCCTTCGATGCCCAAAACTTGAGTAAGCAAGCATCCGACTCATCGATGTTCCGGTGAAAGGTAAAGAGCAAAGGTGGAAATTGTAGGACACGCCTTGGCCTTGAGAATCCGCAAGCGGACGCGTCGGCACGAGACCGGCTCGATCCGCGCAATGCGCTTGTAGCCGACAGTCGTTCCCCCGCACAAGCGACGCCACTTGCCGCCGATCCACCCGTCCACCTGCCAAGCGTGAACCCTCTGGCCCAAGGGGATGTATTCCTGGATCAGCACGCGATCAAACCGGGTCGGCTTGCCCAGATCCGCCTCGATCCACCCGGTCCGCACCCCGTCGTCCGCGGCCCAGTAAGTCTCGAATCGGCCGTCCACCGCCTGCGCCGGCGAAAAGCGCTCCGCCCCGCCTCGGACGTTGGACGCCGCGGTCTCGGCGCCTCGGGCCAGATCGGTCCGGAACGTTTCGTCCAGAACGCGCCGGAACTCGCGAAGGCGTCGGGCGTCGATCTCGTGGATCAAGCCCCGCCGGTCGGGAGGAACGTTCAACAGCAGATTGGCGCTCCGGCCGACCGATTGATAATAAATGTCGAGGAGCTGTTTCACCGTCTTGACCTTGGCGTCCTGGCTGGGATGGTAAAACCATCCGGGCCGAATCGAGACGTCCACTTCCGGCGGGCGCCAATCCTCGCCGTCAGGATCGCCCTGAGCGTATTTGCGGGCGTAATCGGGATGTCCGGGATAAAGCCCTTTGCGATTGACCGTCAGCCAGGAGGTCTCGAACGCCACGCCGCGCTCGTTGCCCACCCAGCGCACGTCCGGCCCCGCGTCGCTGAACATCACAGCCTGCGGCTGCAACCGACGCACAATTTTCCATGTGTTGGGCCAGTCGTAGTAAGTCCGCCGGTCGATGCGGCGGGTCTCGCGCGCCCCGCCGTAATAGCCGCTTCCGCCGTTGGCCCCATCGAACCACACCTCGAAAATCGGGCCGTACTGCGTCAGCAACTCCCGCAACTGGTTGCGGTAGTAAGCCAGATAAGCCGGCCGGCCGTACTCAGGGTGGTTCCGATCCCACGGGGAAAGATAGACGCCGAACTTCAACCCCTGCTCGCGGCACGCCTCAGCCACCGCCTTCACCACGTCGCCCTTGCCGCCCATCCATTTGCTGGAGCGCACCGAATGATCGGTGTGCTTGCTCGGCCACAAGCAAAAGACGTCATGATGCTTGGTTGTCAGAATAAGCCCTTTCATCATGT
>JAGHDA010000108.1 GCA_021160185.1 Verrucomicrobiota bacterium | reverse complement strand
GGGGCAGATCTTCCCGCGACGTCACCGAGACGAACGCCGCAAAGGTCATGATCCCCAGCCCCCCGGCCTGAATGAGCGCCGCCAGAACGGCCTGGCCGAAAAGGCTCAAATCTCCGCCCGGATCCCGGACGGTGAGGCCGGTCACGCACACTGCGCTGGTGGAGGTGAACAGCGCGTCCACGACCCCGAATCGCGCCCGGTTCGGCCGGGTCGCCGCGGGCAAGAGGAACAAGAGCGCCCCGGCCAGGATCAACGCCCCGAAGGAAGAACAGAGAAGTCCCTCCGGGCGGCTCGGGCGGCTGAAGAGCGCGCCCAGCCGGCGCAGGAGCCAGATCGCCACATACCCGAAGAGGTAGAGCCGCACCAGGGTCCACTCGGCTTGCTCGACGGCGGCGGGGCGGCCCAGACCCCACAGCGCCTGCCGCCACGGTTTCGGGGCCAGGAGCAGCGCGAGCCCTGCCGCCAGCCCCGCGCAGCCCCAGAAGATCTCCAGGCGGCGGAACCGCCACTGGCCGCGATGAGTCGTCAACGTGGCGGCGAGCGTTTCCGCCCACCACCCCGCCGCCGCTGCCGCCGCGAGCCAGTCCAGGGCCCGCACAATCTCCGGAGGCAGCCGGAAGCCTCCCGCCGCAATCAGCGTCGCCCCAGAGAGAACGGCCAACGCCGCCCCCGCCCGATCAAGTGTGGCTCCAACGCGGCGCATCAGCTCAGGGCCCGGCGGAGCGCCCGGATGAGGCGCTCATCCTGTTCGGGCAGCGCGGCGCGCACGGCCAGCCGCGCCTCCCCCTCGCGAATCGCGCCGACTGCCGGCGGCCGCCCCGTCCGCAACCGGCGGGCCGGCTCTTCCGCGCTCATTCGAAGGGGGCGCACGGCCAGCGCGGTCGAGGGAATCTCCGCCTCCGGAAGCGAGCCGCCGCCGACCTTTCCGCGGACGGGGATCGTTCGCGTCGCCGCCGGCAATCCGGCAAGGGCTTCCGCCGCGACCCGGGCCCGACGCGCGATTTCCTCAGCGGGCGTCAGGAGCATCCTGTGCAGCGCCAGGCGGGAAGGCGACTCCGAACCGGCTTCCAAGCAGGCTTCGGCGACGGCCTGAAGGGCGGCGAAATCCGGCTTCATCGGCGTTCACCATCCGGCCGAAGGTCTTGAGCGTCAAGCGACCCGACGGCCGAGATCGGCCGCCGGGCCATAGAGAATCAGCAAGGAACCGCGGTTAGCGGACCTTTACGCCGCGGCGTGCGCCCTCGTCTTCGCCCACGGTGATGTAGACGACCTGCTTGCCCTGTTCAGTCTTGAACTCAGCCTGGACGTCGACGGTCTTGGCGAAGAAGTGGTTCGCCGAGTCGGCGAACATGACGAACTTCACGCCGGAGAAGTCGAGGATCAGGTTGCCCTCCCGGCGGGTGAAGACCGCAAAATTGTTTCGTCCGAACCGGTAGCGTCCGGCGAAGCTCTCCAGCAGCTTGTTGGGCAGATAGTACTCGGGCCGGCTCTTGGGGCCCAGTTCGCGCACCCAGATGTTGCGGAACCGAATCGGGTTGCCGTGATCCTGCAATGCAATGGGCAGTTTTTCCGGATGCGCCTGGTAAGGCGGCCGTCGCAGCCAGTCGGTCCCTCCGACCAGCGCGGCGTTGTGGTGGATGAGCACGCCGTTGTGGAAGGCGGTGACTTGAGCCGGGCTGAGGAGCTTGCCGTCCTGATCAAATTTGGGCGGGGTCCAAATGATGTCGTAGGTTTGCCATTCGCCAGGCTTGCGGGAGGCGTTGACCAGGGGCGGATACTGATTGTAGATCGCGCCGCAGGAGCCGTCCGCGTAGGTGGGGTTGTTGTAGGAGTCGAGGATTTGGATTTCATAGCGCCCCATCCCGAAGAAAAGGCCGCTGTTGCCCCGGCCTTGGCTGCTGCCCTGGACCTTGGCGGGCGTGGCGAATTCAAGGTGAAGCTGGCAGTAGCCGAAACAGCGGAGGGTGCGCGCGTAGCCGCTGCCCGGAACGCACTCCATCGCGCCGTTGCGGATGACCCATTTGGTGGGGCTGCCGTCCATGGCGACCCATTGGGAGAGGCTTGTGCCGTCGAAAAGGACCACCGCGTCCGAAGGGGCCTTGCCGGCTCGGGCCGGCGTGCTCGGGTAGCCGGGGTCCACGACCGGCGGCAAAGGCCGGGTGCGGTCGTGCCCGATCCAGTGGCTGGGCGGCAGCCGTTTGATCAGTTCGCTTGCCGGGAGACCCTCCAGGCAAGGCTGAGCTTGCGCGGCCAAAGCCCAGGCCGCCGCGCAGAACAATCCGGTTTTCACTGTGTTTTTCATTGCAACGCCTTTCTGCTTGCTTGTTCGGCTTGTTGACCGAACCCGCCCATTAAACCGCTCGCCCGCCCTGCGCGCAATGGGGAAGCTTGCGCCGCGCCATGCCGCGGGATGGCCGGCTTCTTTGTCGTTTGGAAGATCTGATCCTGGGCGTCCTGGACGCCGACTCCAACGAACCGGAAGCCTTCGACCAAACCGACCTCGCCTTCCTCCGGCAAGCCTGCCGTTTCCTGGAAGCTCCGGGAAAATAGCGCTTTCTCTTCCCCGTCCCCTGCAGCGCGGCCGGAAGCGAGCGGAACCGGCTCTGCGGCGCGCCTGCTTGCGCGCGTTCCCCGAGCGCAGGCAAGCGCCATCCGCCAAGACTGCTCCGAAGCGGCCGGGCGGCCTGGAATGGAGCGAAGGAAAGGATGCGGCGGCGACTCCGGGGCGGGACCGGAAGCGCCCCCCAAACAAGTCCTTGACTCGCCGCCGGGAAGAGAGACAAAAT
>JAGHDA010000309.1 GCA_021160185.1 Verrucomicrobiota bacterium | reverse complement strand
GGGCGGAGGCCTTTGCGCGCGAGCAGGGGATGGAGCTTGTGCCGGAGGCATACTTCCGGGTCGGGCGGAGCGGGCGGCGGCCGCAGGAAGGCCGGGGGAGCGGAAGGGAAAAGAGAAAAGCGGCTCAGGATTCCGAAAAGGAGCATGGCACCGTGGGGGCGGCGGCGTTGGACCGGGAGGGGAACCTGGCGGCCGGCACGTCCACCGGAGGCATGAGCCGCAAGCGCCCCGGCCGCATCGGCGACTCGCCCATCATCGGCGCCGGCACGTACGCGAACAACCGGACGTGCGCCGTCTCCGCCACCGGCCACGGCGAGTATTTCATTCGCCTGGCGGCGGCCCACGACGTCTCCGCTTTGATGGAGTACAAAGGGATGTCCGTTCAGGAAGCCGCCGCCGCGGTGATCGCGAAGGTAGGCCGGTTGGGCGGCTCGGGCGGGGTGATCGCGCTTGATCGGCAGGGCCGCATGGCCATGCCGTTCAACACGCCGGGCATGTATCGTGCTTACATTGACGCTGAGGGCCGACCTGTAGTGCGGATCTATCGGGGGCCCGAAGAAACCAGGCGATGAGGCGGAAGGGCGGCTTTATGTTCCGGGGGCGAATGGGCGGGCCGCGACGGCGCAGGATGCGGGGAGCGGGCGCAAGCGGCGGCAAGGCGGTCTTGGGGGCGGCGATTCTGACGCTGGCTGCGGCGTCCGCCGCCGACGTCGGACCGGCGCAGACGAATCGGCTGATCGAGATCACCGGTCAGTGGCGCTATCACGTCGGCAAACAGGATCTGGGCGATGCATGGCGGGCTCCTGACTACGATGACTCGGGTTGGGCGGCGGGCGGCGGCCTGCTTTATGTGGAGAACAGCGACCTGCCGGCTCCGAAGACCACCCCGTTGCCGCTGACGCCCCGCGAGTTGCCGGCCGCCTGTTATTTCCGCGCGCGGTTTACGAACGATCTGGTCAACGTCCACTCGATCCGCCTGATAGCGAACACGGTGATTGACGACGGCGCGGTCGTTTATCTGAACGGCGCGGAGGCGCTCCGCCTGGGCATGCCCGAGGGGGAGATCGCCTACGGGACGCGCACGGCGCGGACGGTGGGCAACGCCGCTTGGGAGGGGCCGTTCGAGCTGCCGACCGGGAGCCTCCGGCCGGGCGTCAACGTGGTGGCCGTCGAGGTCCACCAGACCAGCGCGACCAGCAGTGACATCGTCATGGGCATGACGCTCGACGCGGTGTGGCGGGCGAACGTGCATGACACCAACCCGCCGGTGGTGCTTCGCGCGCTGCCGGAGGAGGGGGCCGCGGTGGCGACGTTGACGCAGATCGAGCTGTGGTTTGACGAGCCGGTCGCGGGGGTGGACGCGGGCGATTTGCTCGTCAACGGCTCGCCGGCGTCGAGCGTGACGGCCGTGGCGGCGGACCATTACGTGTTTCGGTTCGCTGCGCCGCCGCCGGGCAGGGTGGAGGTCGCTTGGGCGCCGGATCATGGAATCACCGATCTGGCCGAGGACAGGAACCCCTTTGCCGGAGCGGGCTTCAGCTATACGGTCGATCCGGCGGCGTTGGCCGAGCCGCTTCCCTTTGCCAGCGTGGCGCAATCTTCGGACGCTCCCCCCGCCCACGCCGCGGACCGGGCGACGGACGGTGCGAACTCGACTTTCAGCCTGACGGCGGACGCGCCGGGCAGCTTCTGGCGGGCGGATCTGGCGCGGGCCTACTCGGTGTCTCGGGTTGTGCTGGTGAACCGGCCCGTGCCGGACGACGCGGAGTTTGCCGGGCTGACGCTGCGCCTTTTCAACATGGACGACCAGACGGTGTTCGAGACGGTCCTGACGAATCCGGGGCCGAGCGGCGTGGCGACGGTCGCCTTGCCGGCCGGGACCAAGGCGCGCTCTTTGTGGATCGGCCTGCCGGGGGATTCGAAGAACGGCGCGGGCAATCGCCGGGTGGGCCTGGCCGAGGTTCGCCTCTACGGCCGGCCGGGCATCCCGTTCGGGCCGGAGCCGTGGAAGCCGCCCGAGGCCGTGGTCCGCGTCTGGCAGTCCAGCGAGTATCCGGGTTTCCCGGCCGAGAACGCGGTGGACGGCGACACGGGCAATTTCACCCACACGGACGATTTGCCGGACAGCTATTGGATGGCGGACCTGGGGAGAGTTGTTCCGCTGGATAAGATCGAAGTGGTCAACCGGCGCAGCTGCTGCGCGGCGCGGCTGGGCGGGCTGACATTGCGCCTTTACGACGGCAGCTCCAACACGGTCGCCGTCGCCCAGCTTGCCAACCCCGGCCTCGGCGGGACGTGGTCTTTCACCCCGCCCGCCGGCGCGGCGGCGCGCTGGATTCGAATCGGCCTGGAGGAGGGCCGGGTCAACGAGGACGGCAATCACTACGTGAGCCTCGCGGAGGTCAGGGCGTTTTCGGGCGGCGTGAACGTGTTGCGCCCCCAGTCTTCGCTGCCGCCGGCGGTTCACAACCTGGCCTCGGGCAAGCGCAGCTACATGCTGCGTTTGGAGGACAGCCTGCCGCCCGCTTCCAACGCCAATGACGACGATTGCGCCACCCAGGCCCAGACCACTTCGCGGACGGTGGACGGGTATTGGGAAGTCGATCTGGGGGAGACGCTGGCGGTTTACGGCGTGCGCGCGATCGCCGCGAGCGGAATCGGCGGCCGCCTCACCAACGCCACTGTGCGGCTCTACGACGCCGAGCACAAATCGGTTTACGCGCAGCCGGTCGCGGGCGAGCCGGACGTGTTCGACGTGGACCTGAACGGTCCGCATTTCGCGCGCTACGTTCGCGTGGGCCTCGAGAACAAGCGGCGCACGGATCCCTCCGGCGGGATCGAGTGGTGGATCGGCTTTCGGGAAGTCGAGGTTTTCGGCCGCCCTACGAACGAGGTGGGCATCCTTTCGTTCACCGCCTCGACCAACCGCGTTGCCCCCGGCGGAGAGGTTGCCTTGTCGTGGAAGGCGGAGGATGTGCGGCGGGTGGAATTGCATCCCGGTGTGGGGTCGGTGGGCGCTTACACCGCGCCCGACGGCTTGGGCCAAATCACCCTGCCTGTTCGCGCTTCCACCGAGTTCGTGCTGGTGGCCGAGGGCTCCGCGGGCGTGTTCGCCCGCGCCGTAAGCGTGCAGGTTGGGGACGATCCCTTGCCGGTGCGGATCAGCGAGCTGGCGGCGGAGAACAAGTATTCGCTGAAGGACGGCTTCGGCGAGTCGCCGGACTGGATCGAGCTGCGCAACGCCGGCAATGAGCCCGTGAACCTCGCCGGCTGGGGGTTGAGCGACGAGGCCGACCGGCCGATGAAATGGACCTTCCCCTCCGTGACCATTGCGCCTCACGGGACGCTGATCGTGTTCGCTTCGGGGCGCGACGAAGCCGCCGATCCGGCCGGCTTTCCCCACGCCGGTTTCCGGCTCGACAAGAACGGCGGCCTGGCGATTCTCACCCCTCCGGGGGGAGCGGGCGCGGCGGACCGCGCGGAGTACCCGGAACTGGACGTCGATCTCGCCTACGGGCGGGACCTGGACGGCGCCTGGACCTTCCTGGAGCGCACGCCCGGGGCGGTCAACACGGCGACCGCTTGGGAAGGATGGCTCAAACAGCCGAGCTGGAGCCATCCCCGGGGGTTCTACGAAACCAACTTCGTCCTTACCCTCACGAACAACAGCCCCGGCTCGACGCTGCTCTACTCCCTGGACGGCGGCCGGCCGGACCGGCCGTACACCGGCGGCCTGCCGATCCAAGGCACAACCGTAGTGCGCGTTCAAGCCGTCCGCCCGGGATGGAAGCCGTCCCGCGTGGCGACCCGCACCTTCCTGTTCGTGGACGATGTGATCGCCTCGCCCGTGCTGCGGACATCCATTACCCACAATCCCGCCTATGCTCCGCGCCTGCGGCAAGGCTTGCTGGCGCTGCCGTCCATTTCGCTCGCCGTGCCCGGGCAGCCGGAGTACGAGGAGAAAGAGGGCTCGGTGGAAATCCTCTGGCCGGACGGGCGCGAGCCTGTGCAGATCAACTGCGGCCTCTCCCGCTTCGGCAACGCCTGGACGAAGTTCGAGAAACGCAGCTTTCGCATCAAGTGCCGGGCTCGGTACGGCGCCGCCAAGCTCACCGCGCCGT
>JAGHDA010000036.1 GCA_021160185.1 Verrucomicrobiota bacterium | reverse complement strand
GCGGGACCCCTGGTTGCTGGTAGCGTTGGGTCCTCGTGAACCGGCCGGAGCCGTCCTGGACTTGTGTGGAGAGGAGTATGCGGGCGGTGGAGTTGGTGTCGGGGTAGACATAGGTTTGGGTGAGGCGCACGGCGATGTTGCTGAGGCCGTAAGTGGAACCGTCCTGGCAGGCGGTTTCGATCTCGGTGATGCGGTCCTTGCCGGTGAGGTCGACCTGGCCGTTGCCGTTGACGTCCAGGCAGGTTTGCCACCGTCGGCCCTGGGCGTCGTATTGGTAGAGGGTGAGGACGCCGTCCGGATCGGTTTCCTGGACCAACTGACCGGCGGGGTTGTAGACATAGGAGCGGGTGGCGCCATCGGCATAAACGACACGGATCCGCCGGCCGGCCGCTTCGGAGCAGTCCGGGCGGATGGCGCTTGCCCGCGCGCCCCGCACAGGCAGGGATGAATCGGTCCATGCGGCTCGCGCCTTTGATTTGCTCGAAAACCGGCGTGACGGCCTGGCTTTCGGTAGCCGCCGCCTGGGCGTTGCAGCGTTGCGCGCACCCCTGGCGCGTCTTGATGATCCGGCTCTCCGGATCGGCGACGTTGGCCTTGGCGGTCTCTTCCGGCGCGCTTTCCGATCCTTTCGGCGTGCGCCCTCGTTTCTTCTGCCCGGTCCTCCGTTGCTCCGCCTCGCGCTCCAGCCGTTCCTTGCGCGTCTTCAGGCGCTGCAGCCTGCTTTTGTGCGGTCCCGCAACCTCTCCGGCAGTTCATTGCCGCGTTTCTGCTTTCCGTGAGGCAATTCGCCATCAAACCGGATCAAGTCCGGGCGGGCTTGGTCCTGAGGGAGAGACTGTCGGGATGCGGGGAAACCAGGCGCTGGGAGCTTGGCGAGAGCAGGCATCGTTGTCGAGGAGGCCGCAGAAGTTTTGCGGTCAGCGGCCTCCCGGGAGATGTCGCCTTTGCCGGTCTCTGCGAAGCGCAAGCTCGCGGAGAGGTTTGCCCTGGGCGTTTCGGCCTGTCGGTCAGGGTTCCGGCCCAAGGCAAGCCGGCGCGGAAACCATGGCGGGCCGGCGTCGCAAGGACAAACGCGGCTGGGGAGCGGCGGGCAAAGGGATGGTGCTTGGCCTTCCCAGGCGCAACGGCGAGGCGAAGGTGTTTCCGGGAGCCGTCCGCAAGCATCAGGGGCTGGTTGATCCGGCGCGTGAGCCTGCGAAGCCAGGCGGTTTGCGCGCCGCCGTCGACTGGCGGGCGTATGCCTTGCCGGCGCTGCGCGGTGATCACTTGCGGGGCGGCCAAAGGCTGGAAGGCCGAGGGGAGGGGGCCTTATCCACGGCATCGAGGGTTTTTGGTGCTGCGCCAAGCGCCGGCTTTATCCCCTGCGCGGAGCGCCCCGCAAAGGGTTTCGCTTGCATAGCCGGTGATTCAACAGTCGGGGGAGGGGTCTTTACCCCTTGGTTATCAAGACGTTAAGGGACGCCCCGGCCCATGAGCCGGGCGAAATCCAGGTCCGGTCGGATGGCGAATTACCGTTTCGATCGCCGCCAACACGCCAGGAATAACATTCCGGGAATGGCGATTGCCATCCATACGCCATAAGGGGCGACAAGATAGCGAGGGAAGTCGCGAGCGATCGGCCAATGGATCAGAAGCACTGGAAGGGCCGCCAGATTGAAGAAAACGCTGATCGCTCCTCCTAACCCTTCCCAGCGCCAGGCGAGGCCCAATCCCAGAACGCTCAGGAGGCCGAATAGCGGAGGCAAGTTTTCGATGGGGGGATACCCCTCCGCCGCGTGCGGGTCCGCCTTGCCGGTTGTTATCCAGTTCCAGGCGCAACCGATAAGTATAAGCAGAGTGAATACAATGACCAAGGCTCCCCAGACCCGGGCAATCCAGCGCATCCGTTTCGTTATGCGATCATCAATGTCATGGATATTCGACATGGTTTATTCTCCTTGCTTTTCGACATGGCCCCGAACGGCTCGGCTCACCGGCCCGGTCCGGCGCCGGGGCCGTGCGGAGGCGCTGGGTCGGCAGTCCTTGGCGCCCGGCCGGTTATGGCTCGGAAAGGAGCTTTTGTGATATGCAACACTGCGTCGATCATAAACGCGAAGTCGGTCTGCGGGGGGAGGCCTACAGCGAGGACCGCGGCTGCCGGCGGCGCAAGACGAGCCCGGCGCGGGGGCGCTGCGGCCTGCCGCGGCCCGCCGCCCCGGCGAAAAGTTTCCCAGGATCGGAAAGCGTGAGCGCGGCCGGTTTGCGCGGAATTGTGGGGCAAGGCGCGGCGGGATGCGACTGGACAAAGTTTCTGAGAGGGGGGTTCAATCGAGCCGCTATGAGAAAGCTTGCCCGACTGTTTGCGATCGGTCTTCTGGCGGGGGCGGGCGCGTCGGCCGGGGCTTTTGCGGCCGCCGGCGGCCCCAACGTGGTGATCATCTACACGGACGATGTGGGCTACGGCGATGTGAGCTGCTATGGCGCGACGCGGGTCCGCACCCCCAACGTGGACCGGTTGGCGCGCGAGGGGCTGCGGTTTACCGACGCGCATTGCCCGGCGGCTACGTGCACGCCTTCGCGCTACGCCCTGCTCACCGGCGAGTACGCGTGGCGGCGCAAAGGGGCGCGCGTGTTGCCGGGCGACGCGAACCTGATCGTGCCGACCGACCGGCTCACCTTGCCGCGCCTGTTTCGGGAGGCCGGCTACGCCACGGCGGTTGTGGGCAAGTGGCATTTGGGTCTGGGCAAAGGGCCGGTGGATTGGAACGGGGAAATCCGGCCCGGCCCGCTGGAGACGGGTTTTGACTACGCCTTTGTCATCCCGGCCACCGGCGACCGCGTGCCGTGCGTGTTTGTGGAGAACCGTCGGGTCTGCAACCTGGATCCTGCGGATCCGATCCGGGTCAGCTATCGGAAGAAGGCGGGCGACGATCCCACCGGCAAGGAGCATCCGGAGCTGCTCAAGATGAAGTTCAGCCACGGCCACAACGGAACGATCGTCAACGGCATCAGCCGCATCGGCTTCATGAGCGGCGGCCGCAAGGCCCGATGGAAAGACGAAGAGATTGCCGACACCCTGACAGCCAAGGCGGTCGCGTTCATCGAGAAAAATCGCGATCGGCGATTTTTCCTCTATTTCGCCACCCACGACATCCACGTGCCGCGCGCGCCTCACCCCCGGTTCGTGGGCAAGACGCCGATGGGGCCGCGAGGCGACGCGATTGCGCAGATGGATTGGTGCGTGGGGCGGATCCTCGAGACCCTGGACCGGCTCGGACTGGCCGGGAACACCTTGGTCGTCTTCAGCAGCGACAACGGGCCGGTGCTCGACGACGGCTATCAGGATCGGGCGGTCGAACTGGCGGGCGGGCACAAGCCCGCCGGGCCGTTCCGGGGCGGCAAATACAGCGCCTTCGAGGGCGGCACGCGGGTCCCGATGATCGTCCGGTGGCCGGGCCATGCGCGCCGGGGGGTTAGCGACGCCCTGGTGAGCCATGTGGACATGCTGGCCAGCATGGCGAGCCTGCTTGGACGCGGCTTGCCTGCAAACGCCGGGGCGGACAGCTTCAACGCGCTGCCCGCCTTGTTGGGGCGGAGCCGGGTCGGCCGGACGCGGCTTGTCGAGCAGGGCGGAGCGATTTCCCTTCGGGATGGGTTATGGAAGTACATTCCGCCTCACAAAGGCTCTCCCGTGGCCTGGCAAACCGGAATCGAAACGGGCAATTCTCCTCGGCCCCAGCTCTACAACTTGGCCGAGGACATCGGCGAGCGCCGCAACCTGGCCGAGGCGAGGCCCGAAAAGGCAAAGGAGATGGCGGAGCTGCTGACTCGGCTGCGAAGCCTGCCTCGCACCCGGCCGTAAAGGGCCGCCGCCGGCGTCTCTCCGGCCGCGATCAGCCGAGCCGCGCCGAGGGCGGCAAGCCGCCCCGGAGAGGGCGAATGAAAAGCCGGGAAACGCCGGCCGGAAAGCCGCCGAGTTGTCATGGCAATACGAGCTGCTTGTGGAGTAAACGGCGGCATAAGGCAAGCCGATTCGGCTTTCCGGCTCCCGGTTTTTCCTTTGGGGGCCGGAAATTTCGCTTCGGCTCCGCAGGCCCTGTTGCGGACTTTCGGGGCGCGGCGCCGCCGTTTTTGTTCCGATCGGCGGCGGGGGGCGCGTCGGGAAAGCGGTTGCGCGCTTGACGGGGCGGAAGCAGTTGTTAGGTTTGGCGCTTCCGCGCGGCGCGGACTTCCCCGCGCCTGAGGCAGGGAACGGAAGAAGCAGTCTGCGGATCGAACAATGAAACGAACCTACCAACCTTCGCGG
>JAGHDA010000284.1 GCA_021160185.1 Verrucomicrobiota bacterium | reverse complement strand
CTGCGCCCTCACGCCCACACCCCGCACGAGTCCCCAGGCCCTCGCCCAAGTGGAAAAGCTGTGGCAAGCCGTCGGCGCGCGCACGGTCCGCCTCTCCCCGGAAGAGCATGATCGCATTGTGAGCCGGACCAGCCACCTGCCCCACTTCGCCGCCGCCACTCTCGCCCGGCACGTCTTGGGAAACGACCGTCCCGCAAGATGGAACTCCTTCTGCGGCCCGGGATTCGCGGACACCACCCGCATCGCCTCGGGCAGCCCCCTGATGTGGCGCGAAATCGCATGGGCCAATCGGGAATTTCTGATCCAGGAACTGCGAGCCTACGCGGGCAAATTGCTGGATGCGGCCGAAAAAATCGAATGCGGCGACTGGGAAACGGTGGCCGGATTCCTTGAAACAGCCAAGGCTCTGCGCGACCGTTGGCTCGTCGAAAGAAAGGAACCGCCCTAGCCGCCGCTAAGCCCTTCCCGCAAACGCCGTTCTTTTGTACGATGGGATTGCCGGAGCTGATCGAAATCGAACCTCTGAACGCCCCTGTGGAGGCGGAGATCCCCGTGCCGGGATCCAAAAGCGTCACCAACCGGGCGTTGGTCCTCGCCGCGCTGGCCGAGGGGCCCGTCCGGCTCCAAGGGGCGTTGTGGAGCGAGGACACTCAGGTCATGACCGAAGCGCTCCGGCGGCTCGGCTTCCGGATCGAGGTTGCGCCCGATCCTTGCGAGCCCTGCAACCGAATCCTCCTGGTCCACGGACAAGGTGGGCGCGTGCCGCCGGGCGGAACCGAGAAACAACCCCTCGAACTCTACACGGCTAACGCCGGCACAGCCGCCCGGTTCCTGGCGGCGCTCGCCGCCCTCGGAACCGGCGTCTACCGGTTGGACGGCGCGCCCCGGATGCGCGAGCGTCCTCAGGCGGGCCTGTTCCAAGCCCTCCGCAGCCTGGGCTGCCGGGTGGACTCACCCAACGAGCGTCTGCCCGCCACGATCCACGGAATCGGCCGCAGGCCGGGGACATGTCGGGTGAGCCTCGCCCAGAGCTCCCAATTCGCCTCCGCCTTGCTCCTGGCGGGCCACGCCGGAAGATGGCGCGTGGAAATCGAAGACGAAGACGAGGAAGCTGGGGGGTACGTGGAAATGACGCGCCGGATCATCGAAGTTTTCCCTTTCCAAGGCGGCGAATTCGCCATTGAGCCGGACGCTTCCAGCGGGAGTTATTTTCTGGCGGCGGATTGGCTCCTGCGCCGCCGATTCGGCCAAGGGCGCGTCCAAGTGCGCAACTGGCCCTCTTCGGGCTGGCAGGTCGATCAGCAATTCACTCGCTTTCTGCCGCCTCGCAGAACCGTCTCACGACGAACCGATCTGGGCGACAGCATCCTGACCGCGATGATTCTCGCGCCCTTCGGCGAAGCGCCCGTTCAGTTCGTCGACTTGGGCCGACTCCGAGTCCAGGAATGCGAGCGAGTCCGGGCAATGCGGACTGAGCTAACCCGTTGCGGCTGCCGCGTGGAAGAATCCGGCGATACGCTTACCATCCATCCCTCTCCGGCGCGGGGAGCCACGATAGAAACCTATAACGATCACCGGATCGCGATGGCCTTCGCCGCGCTCGGACTCTTCGCGCCCGGCATGCGGATCCGAAATCCCGCCTGCGTGAGCAAGACGTTTCCCAACTTCTTCGCCAAGCTCGCCGCGCCGCCTCCAGAAGGGCTGGGCGCGCGACTGCGCGACGCCGAAACCGGCCGTCTCCTCAAACCGAATGGATTGACGGCTTGAACTCGGCTAAGCTTTTCTTCGGCCGACGAAAAAACCGACTGATGATGAAAGGACAACAAGCCGAGTCGACCTCTCCAACCCCGCGGAAGCCCCGCCGGCGCGGACGGTCAAAGCCGATCGTGGTGGCGATCGACGGCACCAGCGCCAGCGGCAAAAGCACCAACGCCAAACGCGTCGCCAAAGCCCTCAACTTCCGCTACGTGGACACCGGCGCCATGTACCGCACCCTGGCGTGGTATTGCCTCAAGAGGGGCGTGGACATCCACGCCCCCAAAGCGGTCGCCGCCGTCTGCCGCAAGTGGAAGACCCGGCTCGTGGACGCAGACGGCCAAATCCGCCTTCTTGTGGACGGCTACTATCCGGAGCGGGAAATCCGGACGGCGGAAACCAGCGCCGCCGTGCCCCATGTCGCCGCCGTGCCACAAGTCCGCCAGTGGATGAAACGGCTTCAGCGCCGGTGCGCTCAATTCGGCAATCTGGTCATGGAAGGCCGCGACATCGGCACCAATGTCTTTCCCGAAACCGAGTTCAAGTTCTACCTGGACGCCTCGCTGGCCGAGCGCGCCAAGCGACGGGAAGCGGACGGCATTCGCGAAGACCTGGCCCAACGCGACCGGCGGGACAGTCAGCGCGCCGCCGCGCCTCTTATGGTGCCTCTGGGAGCGGTGGTGATCGACACATCGGGACGCACGCCCGAGGAAACCAGCCGGGAAATCCTTGATCGCGTCCGAAGCAAACTCGAAACCCGCCGCTCAGACGGGACGGGTTGAAACCGCGCGCCTGACCCAAGATGAACCTCCTCTACACCGGCGGACGCCTCGCCTCGCGGCTTTTCTTCCAGACCTATCTGCGCTGGCAGGTCTTCCACCCGGAACGCATTCCCCGGGAAGGCCCTCTGCTTCTGGCTTCCAATCACGCCAGCTTTCTGGACCCCCCGCTCATCGGCGCGGCCAGCCCGCGGCCCCTTTACTACCTGGCCCGACACACCCTGTTTCAATTCGCTCCGTTCGGTTGGCTTCTCCGCCACTGGAACACCGTGCCGGTGGATCGGGATCGGGGGGGGCCAAAAGGGTTGAAGACGGTCCTGGACCTGATCAACCGCGGCCGAGCCGTGGTCCTCTTTCCTGAAGGCACGCGATCGCCGGACGGTTCGCTCCGACCCGCCCGACCGGGCATCGGGTTCCTGGTCGCGAAAACTTCCTGTCCCATCCTCCCTGTCCGCGTGTTCAACACCTGGCGGGCTCTCGGCAAGGGCATGACGTTTCCGCGACCGACGCGGGTGGCGGTCAAGTTCGGCCGGCCGATGCGCTTTGAGGCGCTCCGCGCCGAGGCGGCTCGGGCCGACCGCCGCGCCGCCCGGGAAATCCGCGCGCAAATCGCCCGGCAAATCATGGAAGCCATCGCCGCGCTCGAGCCCCGCGCCGACGCCTAAGCTCCGGGGGGCCGGCCGGATCGTTCGCCCGCGCACGCTTCGTGCTATATTCAGGCGGAATGATCGCGAGCCGGGGTCACACATGCTCGGAAGAAAGGCGGCCGCGGCTGAGTCTGCGCCGCGGCGGCTCGCCCCGGGGATTTACGTTGATCGAATTGCTGGTGGTGATCGCGATCATCGCCCTCCTGGCGGCAATGCTCCTCCCGGCCCTCTGGCGCGCCAAGATCCAGGCCCAGACGATTTCCTGCGTCAACAACCTGCGACAGTTGCAAATCACCATGGCGATGTACGTCAGCGACCATGGGGACGCCCTCCCGGCGAACGGCTTCGGTTCGGACCAAACCCTCGAAGGCCGCCGGCTCTGGGTGGTGGGCGACTCCCACCTGGATCCGCCCGCGTTCACCAACTTGGCCTATTTGACCGACCCCGCCTACGCGCTGTTTGCGGAATACCTCCGCGATCCGAAGGTCTACAAATGCCCGGCGGATCATGCGCGCGTTCCGTTGCCGGAGGGGCCTCGCCCGCACACCCGCAGCTACGCCCTTAACAGCTACGTCGGCTGGAGCTGGCCCTTGTTCACGTGGAACAGCTCGCGGCACGTGACCTTCCGCAAGTCAGGCGACTTCGCTCGGGCTTCTCCCTCGCGGCTTTTTACTTTCATCGACACCGCTCCGGGGAACATTTGCTACTCGGCTTTCGTGGTCCATCTAGGCCGACTCAACGGGCTCTTCTTCCACCTGCCCGCCACCCAGCACGGCGGCCGGGGCGCGGCGGCCTTCGCCGACGGGCACGTGGCGACCCGCCGCTGGCGCGCGCCTTTCACCCTCACGATGTCCCGCACCAACTGGCTGCCCAACCATCTGGCGCTCTACTCAAAAGGCAATCCCGATTTGGAGTGGCTCAAAAAGCACGCCTCCGTCCTGCGGCAGGCGGAGTAAGGAAGCGTTTCAACTTCCCCGGAGCAGGAGGAAAAGCCAATTCGCCAGCAGGAGCGCGACAAAAAGCCGCCAGGTCAGAAATGGCTTGAGCCGCGCTCGCAGGGGCAGGTTTCCGGTCGGCTTGCCGAGAAGGGCCCGCGCGCAGCCCCACAACCCGCGCAGAGCTGCGGCGCATGCCGCGGCCGCCGCCAGAGGATGGAAACCGAAGGCGTCGGCCAAACGCCCCTCGGCCAGAGCGGCCAAGGCGCGCGTCCCGCCGCACAACGGACACGGCGCGCCGACGATCGCATGAAAAAGGCACGGCAATTGAAGGCGGGGGTCGGCCGCAATCCACCGCGCCGCCGCCAGCAATAACGCAAGCCCGATCAACGCCGCCGCCGGAGAAGCCCACGGGCGGCTTCCCCGCCTTTCGGGAAGCGCGCCCGAACCCGACCCTGGATTGCTCCCGCCCAACCGCGGCGGCGCCGATCCGCTGAGCGCGCCCTCTTCCATCGCCGCTCGAGAATGAAAGATCCGCCTCCGTCCGCCAAGCGCGGAGCTCGCCGGCCCTTTCAGGCCCATCGATAAACGAGAAGGCCGTCGCGCAGTTTGGGCTCGAACCAGGTGCTCTTGGGAGGCATGAGACCCCCGGCGTCCGCCACGGCCATGAGCTCCTCGATCCGCACCGGCGGCAG
>JAGHDA010000275.1 GCA_021160185.1 Verrucomicrobiota bacterium | reverse complement strand
CGCTGAAGGGAGGCCATTCCAACGCCGACCTTCCTCTTATGGTCGGAATAAGCTGGCTGACATATTCTCTGCTGGCGTTCGGCATTGCTCAGGCTGCGTGCGTGATCCGGAAACGGAAAAAAGCGAAGCCCGACAAGCAGGTGCAATGAACCCCGCGATTGCGCTGCGCTCGCATCTGCGGCGTCGCTGACGGGGGGCTAGACGTTCGGTGAAGCAGCCATAAGAACGTTTGTCGAGTTTCGGTCCGAAAAGTTTCCGCCCTGCGAGGATGAGGATGGGGTGATCAATCCCGGTCTGTGGGGCGAGCCGTCATGAAATCATTGAATCAGACACCGAACCGAACGGCGAGGAGCGCGATCAGCTGCATGTTTCGATGCAATTGTCCGCGGCGGACTCAGGCTGTTTGCTCCGCGCTGGGGACGGCGAACCGCATTTCCTCGATATAGGCGTCCTGGAACGCGGGGTCTTCGTTGAGGGCGACGTGCTCGAATCGGTTCCGCAGCTCTTCCAGTTCTTCCGCGGGCAGGTTTTGGAGGAGGACGATCTTCGCGCCCAGAAGCGCGGCGTTGCCCAGAGGAACCGCGCGCTTTTCGGGAAAAGGGAAGAGGCCGATCCGCGCCGCCGCGGCGGGCCGCACATAGTTGCCGAAGGCTCCGGCGAGGTAAGCGGATCGGACTTGCTCCGGGCGGACGCCGCGCCGAGCGCACAACACCCGCGCGCCGGCGGCGATAGCGCCTTTGGCCAGCTGGAGCTCCCGGATGTCCCGTTGAGTGAGCCAGACGTTTTCCGTAAGAGGGATCCGGTCTCCGGTCCGGATGCGCCCGGACGGATCGATCCAGCCCAGCTCCAACGCGGCGGCCACTACGTCCACGAGCCCGCTGCCGCAGAGGCCGCGGGCCGGGGCGTCGCTTACAGTTTGGATTTGGAGCTTGCCGTTGTTGACGCTCGCCGCGGCGATCGCTCCCGCGGCGGCGCGCATGCCGAATCGGATGCGGCCTCCTTCGAACGCCGGGCCTGCGGCGGTGGACGCGCAGAGAAGCCGGTCTCCGGCCCGAAGCGCGATTTCGCCGTTGGTCCCCAGGTCCATCAGGAGCGCGGGGCCTTCGATTTCGTGGAGGCGGGCGGCGAGCGCTCCGGCCAGGATGTCGCTTCCCACGAATCCCGCGATGCAGGGGAGGAAGAGAATCTCGCCTGCAGGCAAAAAATCCCAACCCAATTCCCGGGGCGTGAACCGCCGGTGACGCGGATCGGCGGGCGCGAAGGGATGGCGCGCCAGCGGGGCCGCGTCCAGCCCGCAGAAGAAGTGGTGCATCGCCGTGTTGCCGACCAGGACGGCGCGTTCCAGCTGGTTTTTTGCGGCCTTTTCTGGAGACGCTTTGGCCATGAGGCGCTCTATCATGCGGCCCGTGGCCCGGCGGATAAGCTCCCGCAGCTCGGCGGCCTTGGCGGGGTCCATAGCGGCTTCCACCCGGCTCATCACATCCGCGCCGAAGCGGGCTTGGGGGTTGAGGGCCGTTTCCACGCCCAGGACGTTGCCGGTTTCCAAATCGAGCAACTGGGCCACCAACGTGGTGGAGCCGATGTCCACCGCCGCGCCCAGGCCGGGGCGGGGTTGAAAAGCCACCGGCGTTTCATCCGCCAGAATCGGCCCTTCCCACTGGGCGATTTCCAGGGTCAGGTCCCTCTCGGCATAGGCGCGACAGGCGAGTCGGTAGCCGCGTTCCAACTCTTCGGGCAGAAACGCCTGCCGGTCCCATTCTGTGACTGGCAATTCGCCTTCAAGCGCTCGAATCCGGCAGCCGCGGCATTTGCCCCGCCCGCCGCAGGGGAATTCCACTCCATAGGGAAAGAGGACTTCCTGCAAAGGCGCGCCCGCCGGGGCTTGAATCACTCGTCCCGAAGGCTCGAGACGAATTCGGACGAAGCGGCGGGGAGGCTTGCTCATGGCGGCGGGTCAGTTTGCCAGTCGCTTGGCCATGGCGCGAATGAACTCAGGCGTTGTGCCGCAGCAGCCTCCCACGAAGGAAGCGCCCGCCTCGATCAGATCCGTCGCGCGCGCGGCGAATTCCTCCGGCGTGGTGTCGTAGACGGCGCGATCGCCTTCCATCCGCGGCAAGCCCGCGTTGGGCTTGGCCCAGATCGGCGCGGAGACGGCGGCGCGGAGACGGCGGCAAATGCCGACAAAGCCCTCCGGCCCTTGGCCGCAGTTGGATCCGACCGCGTCCGCCCCGGCTTCTTCCAGACCTTTGCCGGCTTGTTCGGGCGTCAGCCCCATCATGGTGCGGTCGCGGTCTTTGCCCGAGTCGAAGACCATGCAGGCCACGGTGGGCAGGCCGGTCTTTTTCGCGGCCGCGACGGCGAGACGCGCTTCCTCCAGATCGGCCATCGTTTCCACGACCAACCCGTCCGCCCCTCCCTCAGCCAAGGCGGCCGCTTGTTCCTCGAACGCGGCGGCCAGCTCTTCGGGGGTTGTTTCGCCGGTCATGAGGAGCTTGCCGCTGGGGCCGATGGAGCCGAAGACCTTGGCCTTTTCGCCGGCGGCTTCCCGGGAAAGGCGCGCGCCGGCCCGGTTGATTTCCGTCGCCCGATCGCTTAACCCATGGAGCGCCAGTCGGACCCGATTCGCGCCGAAGGTGTTGGTGAGGATGATCCGGCTGCCGGCCGCGACATAGGCGGCGGCGATTTCGCGGACCGTCTCGGGGCGGCTCAGGTTCCATTCGTCCGGACACGCCCCCGGCGGCAAGCCGCGCGCCTGGAGTTGAGTGCCCCAGGCTCCGTCCAGGAGAACCGGAGGGCTTTTAAGGAGTTCGGCGATCAAAGGGTGCATGAGCGCCTGGAAGCTCCCGATTAGACGCCGAGCTTCTCTCGCGCCACGGCCACTGCCCCCGGCGCGCTCTCGCTGTAACCGTCCGCGCCGATGTCCTCGGCGAATCGTTGGGTGACCGGCGCGCCGCCCACCAGGACCTTGACGCGCTCGCGCAACCCCGCCTTTTTGAGGGCTTCGATGGTGGACTTCATCGAGGGCATCGTCGTGGTGAGCAGGGCGGACAT
>JAGHDA010000203.1 GCA_021160185.1 Verrucomicrobiota bacterium | reverse complement strand
GGAACACGAGCGACGGCTGCTGGAGGCGATCAACCGGCTGGACGGCATCGAGGTGATTCATTGGTCGGACCGCGTCTTCCTCGCGCATCTGGGCGGCAAGATCGAGATCCGCAGCAAGGCCCCGTTGACCACGCGCGACCAGCTTTCCATTGCCTACACCCCGGGCGTGGCGCGCGTGTGCCGGGCCATTCATGAAGCGCCCGAGAAGGTTTACACCCTCACCGTCAAACGCAACATGGTGGGCATCGTCACCGACGGCACTGCCGTGCTCGGCCTGGGCGACATCGGCCCCGAAGCCGCCTTGCCCGTCATGGAAGGCAAGGCCATGCTCTTCCGCGAGTTCGCCGGCGTGAACGCCTTTCCGCTCTGCCTGACAACCCGCGATCCAGACGAGATCGTCCAGACCGTCAAGCGCGTCTCGCCTGTGTTCGGCGGCATCAACCTGGAAGACATCAGCGCCCCGCGGTGCTTCGAGATCGAGGCTCGCTTGCGGGAAGAACTGGACATCCCGGTCTTTCACGACGATCAGCACGGCACGGCCATCGTGGTCACGGCCGCGTTGATCAACGCGTTGAAGATCGTGGGCAAGAAACCGGAGGACCTGCGCGCGGTGGTGGCGGGCGTGGGCGCCGCGGGCACGGCTTGCACTGAGATGCTGCTCAAATTAGGCGTGCGGCGCATCGTCGGCGTCGACCGCAAGGGAGCGATCACGCGGGACCGGCAGGATCTCAACCCGGCCAAGCGCGCTTACGCCGAACGCACCAACCCCGACCAGGAACGCGGCTCCCTGGGGGAGTTGCTTCGCGGAGCGGATCTCTTTCTCGGCCTCTCCAGACCGAACCTGGTCCGGGAAGAAGACATCCGGCGCATGAACCGCGACGCCATCGTTTTCGCCCTGGCGAACCCCGAACCGGAAATCGCCCCGGAAATCGCCGCGCGCCACGCCCGCATCGTGGCCACCGGACGCAGCGATTATCCCAACCAGATCAACAACGTCCTTTGCTTTCCAGGCCTCTTCCGCGGCGCGCTCGACTGTCGGGCCCGCGAGATCAACGACGAGATGAAGATGAACGCCGCCCGCGCGCTTGCCGGCGTGATCCGGGAGGATCTCCTGAGCGAGGACTACATCATTCCCAGCGTGTTCGACAAAGAGGTCGTGCGCCGGGTTTCCCGAGCGGTCATGGACGCGGCCGCACGGACGGGCGCGGCCCGAACTGCCAAGCCCATCGAGTAGGCTCCCGGCGACTTCCGCCGGTGCGAAGCCCCCGGTCCTCCAGGATTTAGACCGCAGCCCGGAGCTCCTTTTCCACCGTCTCGGCTGTCTCCCGCAGCCAGGCCGCCCGCTGCTCGGGCGTGCTCACGATAATCGGCGAGAAGTTGCGCCGGACCACCCGCGGCACGCCGCAGAGGCCGAAGACCACCTTTCGCCAGAGCGTGTCCAAGGGATCGCCGTAAAGTTCGACCTCTTTTTCCTGGGGCGTGTTGGCCGTGTTGAAGACCAACGCGACCCGCGCCTTCAAAAGTCCTTCCGCTTTCGCGCCTCCCTTGCCGTCCGGCACGAACCGGTACGCCTTGCCGGCGCGCAGGACCCGATCGGTCCACCCGCGCAGGATTGCCGGAGGCTGGCTCCACCAGTTGGGATGGACGATGAGGATCGCATCCGCCAGGCAGATTTCCTCGACATGGGCCGCGATCGGCTCGGGCAACGCGGCCTCCGGCGCAAGCTCCTCAGCCGGCATCACCGGATCGAACTTTTCCTGGTAGAGGTCGTGATAAGCGAGCTTGCAGCCCAGCTTGCGGGCCGCCTCGGCGGCGGCGTCCGCAATGGCGCGGTTGAAGCTTTTGGGCGAAGGATGCGCGAGAATCAACGAGACATTCATAGTTCAACTACGTTGCGTCGGCTTTTGCAGCGTTTCATAACGCTGCGCTGCGCTCCGGCGGCGCGCAGCCGTTTTCCTTGGCGGTTTTTCGCTTGGATTTCCCCGACGAGGCGAGGCCCGCCGGACCTTTCTCAACGCGCAGCCTACCCCACCTTTTGCGCGGAGCCAAGCCTGATGTCGTCCCGGACCTTCTCCGGTTTGGCGACCCAAAAGTTTTGACGCCGGGGGAGGCCAGCTTGGCGTTGACTTGCCCGGCAGCGAACCGATGATCAGGGCATGGAATTGCATCTGCGCCGGAACGTCCGAGCCTGGAGCCTCGCGGGGGCGGCGTGGCTCTTGTTCCAGGCTCCTCTGCCCGCCTCGGCCGGAACTGCGCCGCCTCTTCTGGAGTTTGACTTCACCCGGCCGGCCGTCGCCGCGCAATGGCGGGCCCTTCACGACATCCGCCGGCTGGAAGCCGCGCCCGACGGCCTCCGCGTCGAGATCGCCGGCGGCGACCCCTATCTGGCGGGGCCCGCTGCGGACTACCCGAAGGGGAAGCCGCTCTGGGCTGTCATTGAACTGCGCTCTGAGCAACCCGGCGTCGGACAGCTCTTCTATTTCCGGGACGCTCCTTCGGAAAAGAATTCGGTCCGCTTCGCCGTGCGCGGCGGAGGACGGTGGGAACGAGCGCGGCTTTCCCTCCCGCCTTTGGGCAAGGGGACGCGACTGCGCCTCGATCCCCCAGGCCGGGCGGGCAACGTCTGCGTGATCCGGAGCATCCGATTTGAAACGCCCAAGTCCTATCCGTCCCCCCGATGGCCGCGCCCCGATCCGCCCCGGCCCGATCCGGCGCTTTCGCTGGCCGCGGGCCCTTTGACTCTGATTCACGGCCCTTCGCGGCTCGGCGACTTCGAGCTGCGCG
>JAGHDA010000212.1 GCA_021160185.1 Verrucomicrobiota bacterium | reverse complement strand
CCCTTGGGGTGATTACCAAGGTTCTGCTTCGTCTTGTCCCCAAACCGCAAGCCAAGAAGACCCTGCTGGCTACGTTCGCCCGGATGGACGAGGCGGCTCAGACGGTTTCGGACATCATTGCGGCCCGGATCATTCCCTGCACGTTGGAGTTTCTGGACAAGACCACGATTCGCTGCGTGGACGACTACGCGAAGATTGGGCTTCCTCGGGATTGCGAGGCGCTGTTGCTGATGGAGACCGACGGCCACCCGGCGGTGGTGGCGGAGGAGGCCGCGCGGATGGAAGAGATCGCGCGCAAGAACCGGTGCAAAGAGGTGAAAGTGGCGGGCGACGAGGCGGAGGGATTGCGCCTGGCGGCGGCGCGGCGGACGGCTTTCTCGGCGCTGGCGCGCGTTTCGCCGACGACCATTCTGGAGGATGTGACCGTGCCGCGGAGCGAGCTGGCCAACATGGTTCGCTTTATCGAGGCGACGGCGGCAAAACACAAGGTGCGCGTCGGAACGTTCGGTCATATGGGCGACGGCAACTTGCATCCGACTTTCCTGACCGACGAGCGGGACAAGGAAGAGATGGCGCGCGTGGAGGAAGCGGCCCGGGAAATTTTCGGCGAGGCCGTCCGGCTGGGCGGCACGATTACCGGCGAGCACGGCGTAGGCCTGGCGAAGAAAAAGTTCCTGATGAAGCACGCCCCGAAGTCTCAGCTTGAGGTGATGCGCGCCATGAAGCGGACGTTGGATCCGGAGGGGCTGCTTAACCCAGGGAAGATGTTCGACTGATCGCGCCGCCATGAAGGAGCCTGCCTCGTTCCTGAAGGGATTGGATTACTCGGTGGTGCAGCAGTGCATGCACTGCGGCCTGTGTCTGGCAAGCTGCCCCACTTACGACGCCACCAAGGAGGAACGGCACAGCCCGCGCGGCCGCATCGCCCTGATGCGGGCGATCGCCGATGACCGGCTCGACCCAAGCGCCTTGTTCGGGGAGGAGATGTATTTCTGCCTTGGCTGCCTGGCATGCATGAGCGCCTGTCCCGCCGGGGTGAACTACGCCGAGCTCTTCGAGCGCGCGCGCGCTGAAGTCGAGCGGCTGCGCCTGCTGAAGGGAGTCAAGCGGCGGACGATCCGCGGGCTGACCGTCAAATGGCTTTTCATGGACCTCCGACGGCTTCGCGCCCTGGCCCGGCTGATCCGCCTCTACGAACGAAGCGGCCTTCAGGGGCTGCTCCGCCGCAGCGGGCTCCTCAAGCTGCTTCCTGAGCGACTCCAGGGGCTGGAGCGGATGACGCCGGAGATTGCGCCGAGATTTTCCGACGAGCTTATCCCGGAAACGCTTCCCGCCGTCGGCGAGCGCCGCGCGCGCGTGGCCTTGCTGACCGGCTGCGCCCAGGATGTGATCTTCAGCGACGTCAACCGCGACACGGCGGAAGTCTTGGCCCGCAACGGATGCGAGGTCGTCACCCCGCGCAAGCAACAGTGCTGCGGTTCGCTCCACGCCCACAACGGGGAACTGGAGCTGGCTCGGGAGCTGGCCCGGCGCAACATCGAGCAGATCCCGCCCGAGGAGTTCGACGCGATCATCACCAACGCCGGCGGGTGCGGCTCCCACCTCAAGCATTACGGCGCGTTGCTCGAGGACGACCCGGCCTACCGCGACCGGGCGGCGCTCTGGAGCCGGAAGGTCAAGGACGTCCACGAATGGCTCGGGGAAATCGGCCTGCGGCCTCCTCAGGTGAACGGCGCGCCGCGGCTCAAGGTCACTTACCATGACTCTTGTCATTTGGCCCACGGCCAAGGCGTCATGGCCCAGCCGCGCGAGCTTCTCCGCGCCATTCCGTACGTGGAGCTGATCGAGCTGCCGGAAAGCCTTTGGTGCTGCGGGAGCGCCGGGATCTACAACATCACCCAGCCGGAGATGGCCGAGGCGCTCTTGGACCGGAAGATCCGCAACATCCTGAGCACCGGCGCCGAGGCGGTGGCCACAGCCAACACCGGCTGCCAGCTCCAGTTAATCAACGGCATGAAAGCCCGCGGGCTTTCCCTGCGCGTGGTTCACCCGATGACCCTCCTGGCCGAAGCCTATCGGCGCGAGGAAGCCGCGCCGCGGCCTAAGGCGACTTGAACTCCGCCCCGCCGCGGTCTTCCGGGCGGCTTGGAAGCGGCGAAGCGAGCGGCCCGCCGCCGGTTTGCCTTCGGCGCGCTTACTGGTCGGCGCTTGAGGGAAGCAGCTCCCCGCCCTCGATCTTGAAGGCGTAGGCGTAGCGGGCGGGCAGCTCATCCAGGTTCAACCGCGGGATGCTAATCACAAGATCGCGTCCTTCCCGACGCCAGGGGAGAGGCTGCTTGTAGCCCAACAAAGTGACTTTGCCTCCGGCCGGCATGCGCGCGTTGCGGATCGTCAACCGGCGTCCGGGCCATCCGGCGCTGATGGCGTAGAGGGCGTTCGGCTTGCGAGTGAAAAAGAGCTGTTTCACGGCCCGGCCGCCGATCGGCTTCTGACCGGAGCTTTGGAGGATGTTGTACTTGATCATGAACTTGCCGTACTTCTGCTCAGGCCGCTTGCCTTCCGTCCACTGACACGCCCGGCCCGCCCAGCGGGTTCCGTAGATAGCCTCGCCGTTCACCCGGAGCCAACGGCCCATCTCCACCAGCCGCTCCTGCATAATCGGCGGGATGCGCCCGTCGCCGGTGGGACCGATGTCCAGCAGCAGATTCCCGCCGCGGCTGACCATGTCGCAGAGGATCAGGATCAACTCCTGCGCGCTCTTGTAGTCGTCCACGGTCTCTGCGCGGTTCCAGCCGTAGGAATGGCCGATGGCGCGGTTCTCTTCCCAGGGGTGCGCCGCGTTCGGCAGCCCCGCGCCGTACTCGGTGGTGAAATAGCCGCCGTGGCGGTGGCGGCATTCCTTACCCCAGCGGTCGTTGACGATGACCTCCTCCTTGCATGGCGAGTCGTTGTAAAGCCAGGCCAGCAGCTCCTCGCTGCGCCAATCTTTGGAGGGCATGTCCCATTCGCCGTCCGAGAAGATCAACGCCGGCCTGTAGCGCGTGACCGCGTCCTTGAACTGGGGAATCATGTGCTCCCTCACATAGCGCTTGCGGTCTTTGAGCCAGAGCGGGTTGAACCATTCGTAGAGCGAATAGTAGAAACCGAACTTAAGGCCGCGCTTGCGGACCGCCTTGGCCAGGTCGCCCAAAAGGTCGCGCTTCGGCCCCGCGTCGACGGCGTTCCAGGGCCGCCCCCAGGTCCGCGTGGCCTCCGCGCTGGGCCACAGGCAGAATCCTTCGTGGTGCTTGGAGGTGGGAACCACGTACTTCGCGCCGGAACGGGCAAAGATGTCCGCCCAGAAATCGGGATCAAAATTTTCGGCGCGGAACAGGTTTGCGAAGTTCTTGTAGTCAAAGTCCGCGCCCCAGACCCGTTTGTGGTATTGCCACCAGGGATTGTTCGGCTTTTTGGAGGCCATGTGCCGCCAGTACCACTCGGCGTATTGGCCGCGCACGCCCCAGCCGGGAACCGAGTAGAGGCCCCAGTGGATGAAGATCCCGAACTTGGCGTCCCGGAACCACTCCGGCGCAGGCCGCTTGTCGAGGGAAGCCCAGTTCGGCTCGTAACGCGTCTGGGCGGCGTGAAGGGCAAGACAACAGGCCGCGGCGGCGGCCGCGGCTCCGAGCATGCAATGGCCGAATTGTTTGCGCATGCGTCCTTTCTAAAGCGCCTCGCGGCGGGGCGTCGAGCCGAGAAACACGCGCGCGGCTTGTCCCGCGTTTTGGAGGGGAAGGCTTTCAGCGGTTGGCGGGGCCTGGCAGGGCCTTCTGGAGATCCACGATCGCGTCGGCCACGGCCCGGCGCAGGGCCTGGTAGCGGCTGAGCCCGGCGGCTTGGGAAGGCGCCATCACATCGAAGCCGTCCCCGGGAAAGGTTTCGCCCCCTTCGGTGTAAGCTGTCCAATTGTCTTGGATGCCGTCGGCGATGCGGGCGAGCAGGCCCTCGGCTCGGCGCGCGGCGGCGGCGGCGCGGCCGCTCCGGCGCGCCTTCGCCAGCAACCGCTCCAGGGTGACCAGGTATTTCAGGTCGTCGACGCCCTCGCGCGAGCGTTCGTAGGCCAGGGTGGGCCAGACGGTCTTGCCCTCCGTCCGCACGAGGGAGCCGCGCTCGTTGTCGCCGAGGTTGTAGTACCACTCGACTTTGCCCCTCACGCCGTACTTGGCCATTTTCCAGAAGAAAAAGCCGAAGGGGAACCGCCCGCTGCCCGCGTTGACGAACCACGGAATTGCGTCGGTTCGGCGTTGCAGGTTCAGGATGAACTCGCGGTTGATGAGCCGGCGGCCGTGGTTGTGATGGTCGATGCCGTCCCATCCGTTGTTGAAAGTGGCGACATTCAGCCAGGGCGCCAGGGTGGTGACTTCGAGCCAGCCGTTCATGTCCGCAGTGACGGCGATCTCCGGCAGTTCCTCGAAGCAAAGCCGGGCCAGGAGCGCGCCTTGCTCGATGCCCGGCCGGCCCTTGTTGGTCAGCTCATCGGCGATGCTGAAGAGCAGCGGCGTGTCATGCCGGCGCTCCTCGGCGTGGAGCCGGCGCATGACGGCGAGAAATTTTTGTTGAAAGCGCGCGCTGTCCACCGGTCCGTAGCCGGCCAGCCGGGAAATCAACTGCATGGGCGAGCCGAAATAGATCGGCTGCGTGAAGCCCGCCCGGCGGTAGGCTTCGATGAACTCGCCCAACTCGCTCGTGTCCGCGTCGTAGATGGGCAGGTGGAAATTGTACAAGGGGGCTACGGTGGTCATCCCGTGCGCGCGCATGTCGGCCAGATGCGCGGCCAGGGCCTCGGCGTCCTTGGGACTGGAATAATTGTAGCCGAGCGCGAACGGCGGCTCCTCCAGCTTGATCGGCAGCGTCTCCAGCTCCAGCGTGAGACGCGCCAGCGGCTTGCCTTTGCCGGTTACGACCGCCTGCCCCTGGTAGCGCCCGGCCGGCGTGGAATCGGGCACGTGGACGGTGACCCAGAACAATTCGCGCCGGTAGGCCGGCATGTCCCACGCCGGCCTACCGGCGCGAATTGTTCTGGGT
>JAGHDA010000132.1 GCA_021160185.1 Verrucomicrobiota bacterium | reverse complement strand
GCGTGCTCATGGATTTCGATTTTTCTGATCAGTTTTTTCGGTTTCTTCCTTTCTCCGCCAAGCCTCCGAGGCAAACCGTCCGCCTCTTTTCGGACGCCCGGAAGGTCTTTTCTGCCGTTTTCTTCAACGACAGAAGAATTTCAACTCTAGCCTCGCAACCTTTCTTAGGGCCGCGTCAGGCGCTTCACGAATCCCAAATCCGAGCCCTGCCTTTAAAGAGGCGGCTTGCCAACAAGGCGCCGCAGATAGCAGATAAAGGGCATCTCACTTATTGCCAAGCAGTTACAAGGCAACCTTTTTCTGCCAGAAAACCCGCGCCCCTCCGCAGGATGACCAAAAACAACCGCTCTGCAAAGAAATAAACACCGCCTGGAATCAGCGTTTCCCCAACACACAAAGCGGGCGGACTCGACCGAGCCCGCCCGCTCCTACAAAAGGTGGACCATCTCCGACCGGCTAGCGCCGCCGGCGTCGAACAGCCAAGAACAGCGCTCCTCCGCCAATCATCAAAGCCCAAACGCTCGGCTCCGGAACTGCAAGCACCTGGGCCTGGAAATCGGAATTCGCGCCTTCAAGCTGATGGAGTTCCCAGCCGTTAGCCTCGTCGTAAACCCAGAAATCACCGAAATTGCCTCCCACCGGGACATCGTCAGCCACCCAAAGCCCCACGTTCGATTCCGTCAAGCCGGTGATTTTCACTGTCCACGCGATCTGAGCCGGGGCAACCAATGGAGCCCCGCCTTGAGTAAGGTCAAACTCCATATGGCCCGAGGAGCTGATAATCGAGGTTGTTGTAAAAAGCAGAGTGCCCGGAGTGGCGCGATCGTCAATGGGCGTCCCATCCATGGCATAAAGAGACAACGTAATATTCCGCCCCGGGAACGCAGTGAAGTTGGCATAATAATCGAGAATGAAATCCGTAAGATAGGCGTTGCCCCCGCTCCAAGAAGGAGTGTTCATCACGATCTCATCGCCGAATTCCCGAGAGTCGAAGTAGGAACTTGTCTGAGGCGAGATCGCCTCGTAGGCGACGTACTTCAGGGAGCTCCCCGCGGCTGTCAGGCTAATCGGGCCAAGCCCGGAGCTCTGGTCCCCGACCTCAACAACCTTGTTTGTGGAGACGTTGTCAGTCTGCGCAGCCGCTTGAGCGGCTATTCCCCCCGCCGCCAACGCCGCCGCCGCAGCCAGCACAGCGACAATTCGCCCGCCCTCGAAAGACACTGCTTTATTCATGATCCACCTTTCTTTTCGTCTGAATCCAGAGACTCTCCCTCTTTGCTGTTCTCCTTAATAGCCGATTCCGCGTCCGCTGTCAACGAAGAAAATCAAAAAAATGCCCACAACTCTCACCCCCTAAGCTATCGTTATCAAAAGCCTTGCGCCTCTTGCTCCCCCCGCTCTTTGTCCTTCCATGGTGGTGCGCGCGAGAGGGATCGAACCTCCACCCCGAAACGGGACCAGATCCTAAGTCTGGCGCGTCTGCCAATTCCGCCACGCGCGCTTCGGTCATTGAACAGCTCCTATCCTGTGCATCCTTTCTCTCAGCGCAAGCAAAATTTGCTGGCTGCAGCGCATTTCTAATCTGTTCGGCCATCGAGCCCCCAAAGCGATGAAAAAGTTTGCGTAAGCCTGGAAAATGCTTCTTGGATAGAAGCCATGCTGGCCCGGTCTTTGTCCGCCGCCATCCACGGAATTGAGGCCGTTCCGGTCGAAGTCGAGGTCAACGCCGGCTGGGGCGACACCGCCACCGTCGTTGTTGGGCTTCCGGATGCGGCTGTGAAAGAATCCAAGGATCGAGTCAACACCGCCCTCATGAACTCGGGATACCGTCTTCCCCTAGGGCGGGTCACTGTCAACCTTGCTCCGGCGGACATCCGCAAAGAAGGCCCCAGCTTTGATCTGCCCATCGCCTTGGGTCTTCTGGCGGCGAGCGAGCAACTTCAACCCGACCGGCTCCCGCGGTACATGATCGCGGGGGAACTGGCTCTCACCGGAGAGGTGCGGCCGGTCAAGGGAATTCTCTCCATCGCCCTCCTGGCAAAACGAGAAAAAGTCGAGGGCCTGATCATCCCCGCCCCGAACGCCTCTGAAGCCGCCGTGGTGGAGGGGTTGGAAGTCTATCCTGTCCGCAACCTTCGGGAGGCGGCGGCTTTCCTGGAGGGCGAGCTGGAATTGAACCCGCATCGAGTGGAACTGGACGCACTATTCGCCCGGCCCTCCGAAGAGCCAATAGATTTTGCCGATGTAAGGGGCCAGGAATCAGTGAAAAGGGCCTTAGAAATCGCGGCTGCCGGAGGCCACAATGTCCTTCTTATCGGCCCGCCCGGCACAGGCAAATCGATGCTTGCCAAGCGGCTGCCCACCATCCTGCCGCCTCTTACGTTGGAAGAAGCGCTGGAAACCACCCGCATCCACAGCATTATGGGATTGTTGCCTCCGGGGCGGGCGCTGGTAACTCAACGGCCCTTCCGCGCCCCCCATCATACCGCGAGCGACGCCGGGCTGCTGGGCGGGAGCATCCACCCCGCGCCCGGCGAGATTTCCCTTGCTCACAATGGGGTTCTCTTCCTGGACGAACTGCCTGAATTCAAGCGCAGCGTCCTGGAAACCCTCCGGCAACCCCTGGAGGAAGGCAAAGTCATCATCTCCAGAGCCGCCGGCTCCTTCACCTTTCCCGCGGCTTTCATGCTTGTGGCGGCGATGAACCCCACGCCTGACGGCAAGATGCCCGGCGATTCGCGCTGTTCCCCTCGAGAAATCCAAAACTACTTGGGGAAAATATCAGGGCCGTTGCTGGACCGGATCGACCTCCATGTGGAAGTCCCCCAGGTCCGATTTCAAGAAATCGACTCCTCCCGCCCTGGCGAAGCTTCGGCGGCGATTCGGGAGCGGGTCATAGCCGCTAGAGAGCGCCAGCGTCGCCGTTTCGCCCGCCACCCTGAAATCCGATGCAACGCCAGGATGACAAGCCGTCTCATCCGACGGTTCTGCCCGCTGGACGAAGAAAGCCGCGAGCTCCTCCGCATGGCCATGAGCGAGCTGGGGCTCAGCGCCCGCGCCTACGACCGCATCCTCAAAACGGCCCGCACCATCGCCGACCTGGCCGAAAGCGAAGCCATCCGTCCCGAACACCTCTCTGAGGCCATTCAGTACCGCACGCTGGATCGCCAAATCTGGGGCTGAAAGCCGCCGCCTTCAGCTTGGCCCGGCAAAAAGAAACGAGGAGGAACGGCCGCTCCGGAAGTTTCCGATAACGCCCGAAAAGAACGCGAAGAAAAAGCTTCTTCCCCCAATCTACAACCAACCGAAAGAACTGGCGGCCTCCTTGCCGGAGACCGCCAGGCGACGTTGTCACGGCGAGCCAAAGCCGCAGGGCCTATCTGCGGCTCTTCGAAGAAGGACACAGAGG
>JAGHDA010000126.1 GCA_021160185.1 Verrucomicrobiota bacterium | reverse complement strand
GGTCCACTGCCCTTTCGGGTTTCCCGGTCGGATTGCCCCCGCCGGAACCGGCTCAGCCGCAGTCGCCGCCGCCGCAAGAAGCAGGAAGCCCGCCCGCCAAGCCGCTCCCGGCCAAGGCCATCGACCCCGGCGGCGCGCGCGGCCGCTCCGACGTCTCAGTTTTCCGCTCCGAAAAATCACCGGCTTCCGCCGAGTATAGAGGCCGCGGCAACGGCGGCGAAGCGCAAGCGCCCCCACAGAATTCGGCTTGCGGAAGAAGCGTTCTCTTCGTTGAATCATTCCGTATCGATTCCGGGAAACAATACTGAGCAAGGAGAAACACGATGAAAACAGTCACCGCGCTGCAAACTTTGACCGGCAATGTCAAAACAACCGTGGAAAACGCCCTGAGCGAGACCGGCGGGCTCCTGCGCCTGGCCCCCTGTTGGGTGCCGCGATCCTTCCTCCAGCCTGGCCTGCGGCTCAAGTTGCATCCGGACGACATCTACGCCTACGGCGCGAACCGGGGCGGAATCGACGAGCGCTGGTTCGCCTCCACCACCGAGGCCGCCAATGAAGGCCGCGTTCCGGACGAAGGGCTCAGCTACTGCGTCGTCGGCGACGTCCGCTTCACTCTTCGCAAAGCCGTCGAAGACTGCGGCGCGCTGATCGTGGGCAAGGCGATCTGGGACCGATACGGTCGATGGCCCGTCTACTCGAAGTTTTTCGACAACATGGGGCCCATTCCCCATCACCTTCACCAGAACGACGAGCAGGCCAAGCTGGTGGGCCAGGAGGGCAAGCCCGAAAGCTACTACTTCCCCCCGCAGCAGAACAACGTGGGCAATAATTTCCCCTATACCTTTTTCGGCCTTGAGCCGGGCGTAACAAAGGAGCAGGTCCGCAAGTGCCTCGAGGACTGGAACAAGGGCGACAACGGCATCCTTGACCTCTCGAAGGCCTACCGGCTCAAGCCGGGAACCGGCTGGCTGGTGGGCCCTTGCATCCTGCACGCCCCCGGCAGCCTCTGCACCTACGAGCCGCAGTGGGGCAGCGACGTCTTCGGCATGTACCAAAGCATGGTCGAAGGGCGCTATGTGCCGTGGGATCTTCTGGTCAAGGACATGCCCAAGGAAAAACATCAGGACCTGGACTGGATCGTCGACCAAATCGATTGGGAAGCGAACACCGATCCCCATTTCAGGGACCACCACTATCTGGAGCCGATCCCTGTGGCCGACACTGAAAGCGAAGGCTATGTGGACAAATGGATCGTCTACGGAAAGATCAACGGCCGCCAATACTTCACCGCCAAGGAGCTGACGGTCATGCCCGGCGCCAAATGCGTAGTCAAGGACAACGGCGCTTACGGCCTGATCTGCGTCCAGGGCGTGGGCAAGATCAACGGCCAGCCCCTCAACAGCCCCAAGTTGATCCGGTTCCATGAGCTGACCGAGGATGAGTACTTCTGCACGGAGGAAGGAGCGCGCAACGGGGTGACTTTCGAGAACGCCAGCTCCACCGAGCCGTTGGTCTGCCTCCGCTACTTCGGTCCCGACGCCAATCCCGACGCTCCGGAGCTGGGCGCCGCGCCGAAAGCCTGAGCCTCCGGGTCCTGCTCCGCTTTCCCTCCCCATCGAGGAGCAGAGGAGGCGGCGCGCGATTCTCGCGCCTGTCCGATCGCGGACAATCGGCGGGCCGGAAAGCGCGCCGTCCCTTTTTGCTTTCCTTGGCGGATGAATGAGCGGCGATTCGGGAAGCAAAGAAAGTTCTTTCCTCCGGCCGCTCCGGGCGCGGGCTCGACGGGCGGGGCAATTGGGCTATTCTTGTTTCATGGCGACGATCGGGGAGTTGTTCGACCTGAAGCAGACGGCGCATCCTGGGGTCTTCGACGGCTGCAAGCGTCCGTGGGAGGCGATCCCGCGAATCGCCGAGTATTTGAAGGCGAACCTCCAGCCGGGGCTTCACAACCGCTGCGACGGGGTGGCGTGGATCGGAACGGAAGTGTTCATCGGCGAGGGCACGATTGTAGAAGACGGAGCGATGATTCAGGGGCCGGCCATCATCGGGCGGAACTGCCGAATCCGCCACGGAGCGTATATCCGAAGCAATGTGATCGTGGGGGACGAGTGCGTGGTGGGCAACGCATGCGAGCTGAAGAACGCGATGCTTTTCAACGGGTGCGAGGTTCCGCACTTCAACTACGTGGGCGACTCGATTCTGGGCTGGCGGGCGCATCTGGGCGCGGGGGTAAAAATTTCGAACCTCAAACTGACGCCGGGGAATGTGAAGGTCCGCGTCGGGCGCAGGAGCTACGACACGGGACTGCGCAAGCTCGGCGCGCTGATCGGCGACCGCGCCCAAATCGGCTGCAACGCGGTTCTGAGTCCGGGCAGCGTGATCGGCCGCGAGGCGGCGATCTATCCCTGCGTGCACTGGCGCGGGGTTTTGCCGGCCGGATCGATCGCCAAGAACCGGGCGAAGGTGGAGGTCGTCGAACGCGATGCCGCCGCTTGAGAGCCGGCCGCTGTTTCCTCAACGCAACGCCGTGATTCACGTCCTGGAACAAACGCCGGTTCAGAAGCCTGACCTGGTGGAGATCGTCCGTCGGTTCTTCTCCCCTGAAGGGCCGTTGGCCAAGGCGGCCAACTTCGAATATCGGCCGCAGCAGCAGGAAATGGCGGCGGCCGTGGCCGAAGCGCTCGTGCGGGGGGAACACTTGCTGGTCGAGGCGGGCACCGGCGTGGGCAAGAGCCTCGCCTACCTGGTCCCGGCGATCCTTTACGCCGTGGCGGAGGGGCGCAAGGCAATCGTCTCGACCCACACGATCAACCTCCAGGAGCAGCTCACCGGCAAGGACCTGCCCCTGCTCCAGAAGGTTCTGCAGGTTCCTTTTTCCTACACGATGCTCAAGGGCCGGCAGAACTACCTTTGCACCCGACGCCTTCACAAGGCGATGCAGCAAGCCGACGGGCTGTTCACCACGCCGGAACAGGCCGAGCTGCGGCGGATTTACGAGTGGTCCCAGCGGACCGAGGACGGCAGCCTTTCGGACTTCGAGATCGAGCCGGATCCGAAGGTGTGGGCGCAGGTCTGCTCCGAGCGGGGCCTTTGTTCGCCGAAGCTTTGCGGGCCGCAGTCGGACTTCGTCAAGGGAGGGCGTCCGCCTTGTTTCTTCCAGCGCGTGCGCCACCGCATTCTCTCCGCCGACCTGTTGGTGCTCAACCACACGCTTTTTTTCATGCACCTGGGCGGGTTGGAGGAAGAGCCGCCCGAGGGCGGGATTCTATTCAGGAACGACTTCGTGATTTTCGACGAGGCGCACACGGTGGAGCGGGTGGCTTCGAAGCACATCGGCGCGGGCGTTTCCCAGGCGCAACTGCGGTGGACGTTGCAGCGGCTGTGGAATCCGCGAACCGAGAAGGGGCTTTTGAGCCTGCTGCGCAAGGGGCGGCTGGTGGAGCAAACAGCCGAGCTTTACAAGGCAGCGGACGCCTTTTTCGCCCGGATCGAGGAGGCCTGTGAGCGGCTGCGCGCCGAGGGAGGGTCGCGTTTCGGGCGGCGCGGCGAATCGAAGCCGCGTCGGTGGACCGAGCTGCGCGTGCGGCGGCCGGATCTGATCGAGGACACGTTGAGCCTGCCGATCCAGCGGTTGCGGGAGTCGCTCAAAGAGCTGATCGACCAGGCCGAGGACAAGGACATCGGGACCGAGCTTCTGGAATGCTCCCGTCGGCTGGGCGAACTGCGGGAGGCGGCGGCGGTGTTTCTGAGCCAAAGCGCGCCGGACCATGTGTACTGGGTCGAGCGCAGCGGCAAGGGGGGACAAAACCTCGCCCTCCACGCCGCGCCGGTGGACGTGGCCGACTTTCTGCGGCAACGATTGTTCGGGGCGGACACCTCGGTAATCATGACCAGCGCCACCCTGGCCACCAAGGCGCTCGCCGGTTCGGCCGCATCGGCCCAAGAGCGGCCGTTGGAGTACTTCGCCCGGCGGGTGGGCGGCGAGAGCGCCCGACAGCTTCAACTCGGCTCGCCGTTCGATTTCGCCCGCCAGGTGAAGCTCTATGTGGCGAGCAAGATGCCCGACCCGCGCCATCCCGACTACCGCAAGGCCCTCATTCGCTGGATCGCGCATTTCGTGCGGATGACCCGGGGCAAAGCGTTCGTTCTGTTCACCAACGCTCGGTTAATGCGGGATACGGCGGACGCCATGGCGCCGTTCTTCGACGAGAGGGGCGTGGCGGGATCTCTCCAGGGGGTGTCGCTGCCTCGCCTGATGAAATCCACCCCAACCC
>JAGHDA010000432.1 GCA_021160185.1 Verrucomicrobiota bacterium | reverse complement strand
TCAAAGGCAAGCGTGCTTTTGCCCGAGCCGCTCACGCCGGTGATCACGATGAAGCGGCCGCGAGGCAAGCGCAGGGAGATGTTTTTCAAGTTGTGCTCCCTGGCCCCTTCGATCTGGATGGCCGCCTCGCCCATTGCGCCGCCTTCGCCGCCCCGGTCATCCGGGGACTCCGGGAGGAGATTGCGCCCGAGCCGCCCGCGGTCAAGCTGATTTTCCCGGGCCGCGCCGGGCGCGGCGTCGCGCTTCACGGCAAAGGTTCGGGGCCGGCCAGGGAAGGCGGGGCTTTGTCGGCGGGCATCACAAAGACCTTGTCCACGCGATAGCCATCCATGTCGAGCACCTCGAACACGTAGTCTCCCTCGCGGAAGGTTTCCCCTTCCCGAGGCACGTAGCCGAAGCGTTTGACCACATAACCGGCGACCGTCTGGAACTCGCCGTGCGGGCCGGCGAGGCGGAAGCCGGGCAACAGCTCCTCCAGCGCGTCCACGTTCAGCATGCCGTCCACAAGCCAGGAGCCGTCGGGACGCCGGACCGCCGAGGGCTTGAGCCGCTCGTCCTGGGAAGGGAAATCGCCCACGATCGCCTCCATCACGTCATGGAGGGTGACCAGGCCCACGATGCCGCCGTATTCGTCGGCCACCAAGGCGATGTGCTTGCCCGACTGCTTGAACACGTCGAGGAGCTGAATGGCGTTCTGGTTCTCCGGAACGATGAGAGGCCGCTCGGCCAGGTCGCCGAGATTCACCGGCAGGTCGGCCGCCAGGTTCGCGTAGATGGCCTTGAGGGAAACAATCCCGATCACCCGGTCCCGGCTCCCTTCGTACACGGGGAAATAGGAGTGGTTGCTGACCACGATTTTGTGCCAGATCGTTTCGTGGGGATCTTCCTTGTTCAGCCAGATGATCTTCGGTTTGGGGGTCATGATTTCGCGCACCGGGATCTGGTCCAGCTCAAGGACGCGCTGCACCATCTCCGACTCGCTCTGGAGGAAGACGCCCTCCTTGGTCCCTTGTCGGAGAAGGACTTTCACCTCTTCCTCGGAAACATCCGGCCGCCGTTCGACCCCGCCGGGCACGAGTTTGAGCGCGGCGTCCGTCATCCAACCCAGAACGCGCACCACCGGATGAGCCAGGGCGGAAAGCCGCCGCATCGGCTCGGCCACCAGCAAGGCCGTCTTTTCCGGGCGGTCCAGGGCAATGCGCTTAGGCGCCAATTCGCCGAAGACAAGGAAGATTAGAGAGATCAACGCCACCACAACGGCCAAGCCGATAGAGTGGGCCGCGCCGCCGATCAGGGGGAGAGAAGCGGCCAAGGCGGCGATCTCGTCAGCCAGCGTGGCTCCGCCCACCGCGCCGCCCAGCACGCCCACCAGAGTGATGCCGATTTGGACCGTGGAGAGAAGCCGGTTGGGCGACTGGATCATGGCGCAAGCCGAGGCGGCCGAACGGTTGCCCGCTTCCGCCAACTCCTTGAGGCGCGCCCGGCTGGCCGAAACCATCGCCATCTCGGACATCGCAAAAAAGCCGTTGAGCAGCGCCAAGGCGCAAATCACCAGAATCTCCGCCAATACAGCGTTCATATCGGTTCCTTCCGCTCGCAAACATAACCTACCCCGATGCCGGCGCGCCAACCCGAAGCGGCCGCTTCGGGCGGCGCTTTCCCTTGCTGCGAATCCCTCCCAAGGCGCTCGACACCCTCTTAACGTTGACCGCTCCGCGTCGAACACGTAAAAACCGGGCCATGCAGAACGTCGACCAACGAGGTCATTGGGGCTCGAAGATCGGCTTCATCCTAGCCGCGGCAGGATCGGCCGTCGGGTTGGGCAATATCTGGCGTTTCCCCTACATCACCGGCGAGAACGGCGGCGCCGCGTTCGTGGTGGTCTACCTGGCCTGCGTCTTCCTGATCGGCTTCCCGTTGTTAATCAACGAGTTGGCGATCGGCCGCGCCAGCGGCAAGGACGCTGTGGGCGCTTTCCGGGCCACCCGCCCCGGCACGCCGTTTGTCATCACCGGCTTCCTTTGCATCGCCTGCTGCTTCCTGGTTCTCACCTACTACGGAGTCATCGCCGGCTGGACGATAGGCTACGCCGTCGCCTCCTTGGCCAAGACCCACATCGCGTTCGAGGAATTCGCCGCCAATCCGGTCTACTCCATCATCCTGCTGGGCGTGTTCATTCTGATGACCGTTGTCATTGTCGAACGCGGCATCCAGAGCGGCATTGAGAAATGGTCCAAGGTGCTGATGCCTCTGCTCCTGGTCATGGTCCTGGCGGTCATCGTCCGGAGCGTCACGCTCCCCGGAGCGTGGAAGGGGATCGAGTATTACATGAAACCGAATTTCTCCAAAATCCACGCCACCGTGGTTCTCAAGGCCCTTGGCCAGGCCTTCTTTTCCCTCAGCGTGGGTTGGGGCCTGATGATCACCTACGGCTCCTACATGGAAAAACGCCAGAGCATCGTGGCCAGCGCGTTCTGGGTCGTCTTTATGGACACCCTGGTGGCGCTGCTCGGCGGGTTCATGGTCTTCCCGGCCGTGTTCGCCTTCGGCAAAGCTCCGGACAGCGGCACGGGCTTGACCTTCATCACGCTTCCCTCGGTGTTCGAGCAAATGCCCGCCGGAGCGTTGGTGGGCTTCATGTTCTTCTGCCTTCTGACCATCGCCGCCCTTACCTCCTCCATTTCCATGTTGGAGGTGCCCGTGTCCTACCTGGTCGACGAATACAAAAAGCCCCGGCGCATCGCCGCCTGGGCGGTGGGAATCCTGGCTTTTCTGGTCGGCATCCCTTCCGCCCTCTCCTCCGGCGCCTGCAAGTGGCTCACCCACATCAAAGTCTTCGGCCATGAAGGCCTCATGGACATCCTTGACTTCTTTGTCGGCACCGCCGTGATCGTGCTGATCGCCTTCCTCTGCAGCGTATATGTGGGCTGGGTCTGGAAACCGAAAGCCGCCGTGGAAGAAATCAGCCAAGGCGCGCCCGGTTTCACCAAGCCGTTGATCGGAGGAATCACCATGGCGCACATCTGGGTCCTCTTCGTCAAGTTCATCTGCCCGGTCGTCATCGCTATAGTGTTCCTCAACATCTTCGGCGTGAGCCTGTTCTGAACAGGCCGTTGGCAAAACACCCCTCTCCCGCTTTCTCCGGCGGGGAAAGCGGGGCGCGGCGAGGGGCTCTGTCCGGGAAGTCGAGGAGCGGCTACCGGCGCTGGTAAGTTCCCATCAACTCCGCCTGGGCCAGGATCTTGCCTTCCATGGCCTGGAGGAGCCGGGCTTTCGTAGCTCCAGGGGGAAGGCCGGTTTTGGCGCTCAAGGCGTAGAGCCTGAAGAAATAACGATGAGGCTTGCCGGGCGGCGGGCACGGACCGCCATAGCCGATGCGGCGGAAATCATTGCGGCCCTGGCGCGCTCCGTTGGGCAAGCTCTCCTCAGGCGGGACGTTTTCTTCCAGACCGGCCGCCTCGGCGGGGATGTCGTAGATCACCCAGTGGACCCACGTCCCCATCGGCGCGTCCGGATCGTCGCAAATCAGGGCGAACGCCTGCGCGCCCTCCGGCGCGCCGCTCCAGGCCAAAGGCGGGGAGACATCTTCGCCC
>JAGHDA010000319.1 GCA_021160185.1 Verrucomicrobiota bacterium | reverse complement strand
TTGTAGAGCGTAGCCGCGTCTGAGTACCTAATGCCGGCGAAGTTCGGCACGCGTTCCCGGGCCAGTCGGGCAAGCGCCACCGGCTCCAGCGTCACGCCGGAAAGGGCGGGGATATGGTAGTAGTAAAATGGCAGCTTCGGTGCTGCGGCGGCGATTTGCGCCAGTCCGACTACTGCGACTTCTTCGCTTTCCGGCTTGAAATAGCTCGGCGGCGTGGCCGAGATGGCGTCCGCGCCGATTTCCGCGGCATGCGCGGCCAGACGGCAGCTTGTTTTCAGGCTGGAATGTCCCACCTGCACCAGAACTTTCATCCGGCCCGCCGCCGCGTTCACGAAGGCTTCCGCTGCTCGGCGCCGTTCCTCTTCGCTCAGCGACATTCCCTCTCCCGTGCTGCCGAGGGCGTAGATGCCTGCGATCCGATGACGCGCGTAATGCGCTACCAATTCCGGAATGCGCGCGTAATCCACCTCGCCCGTCGCTGTCATCGGGGTCGCCGCCGCGACGATCAGGCCTTCCAACCCAAGTCCTTGCATGAACTCCAGTGTGCCCCGACTAGTTTGGGATTTCGATATCGAAAGCGTCCGCTCTCAAATCCCGCGCCTTTCCAACGGGACGGGAAACCGCGACCTCTGACCTTTGACCATTCAATTCGGCGTGTCCTTTTTCTGGGGCGACAAACCGCCTTTCCTGTTTCTTCTCCAGCGCCGCTTCTGTGATGGCAATTCGCCGCTGTGCAAGAGGGGGATCGCTGCTTGACCGAAGCGGCCAAAGCGGTTACATTTTACTTGATCAATCCTGGATTGCGGAGCGCGAGAGCGCATGCGGAAGTTTTTGGCCCGCCAAAAAGACCGAACAGCGAAAGGAGCTGAACATGCAGATTGTGAAACCGGAGGCAGTGGAGAAGTGCTGGAGTTACATTCAATGCCACCTCCAGCGTCCCAAAAGCCCTCGGCGCAGCGCCGAACGGCGGCTTGCGATCACTATTTCTCGGCAGACCGGTTCGGGCGCTCAGGCTGTGGCCGAGAAGCTGGCGCAGATCCTCCAGGAGGAGCGTCTAGGCTCCAAGGGGTGTCCCTGGACGGTGTTTGACCGCGACCTGATTGAGAAGGTTTTGGAAGATCACCGGCTTCCGCGCCGGTTGGCTGAACTTTTCCCGGAAGACCATGCTCCTCTTATTCGGAGCATGGTCAATGAAGTGCTGGGCCTTTGCCCGTCGGAGTGGACGCTCTTCGAGCACACGGTGGAAACCATCCTACGGCTGGCGGATCTGGGCAATGTGATCATTATCGGAAGAGGGGCCAATCTCATTACTGCCCATATGGGACATGTCTTTCATGTTCGGCTTGTCGGTTCTCCCGAAGTTCGACTCCGAAGGGTCCAGGAGCGGTTGGGGTTGGACGAGAAGGCGGCTCGGGAATTGATGGAGCGGGAGGACAAGGGCCGAACAAGGTATTTGAAGGAGCATTTCGGCGCGGATATCAACGATCCGCTGCTGTATCACTTGGTTTTCAACACCGATCGAATCGGTTTGGAGGAAGCGGCCCGGCTGATTGCTGAGGCGGTGTTCCATGGGTGGGGGGGTCAATCTCCGGCAAGAGAAGGCCCCGAGGAACTTGCCGAAAGCGCCCCCGGGATGGCTCAATAAAGTATGGTTTTCGTCGGCGTGCGGAAGAATTGGCCTTGACCAAAGGCGCGGCAGCCGCCTTGATAGCGTGCTGTTGTGAGGGTATGTCTCTACGGCGTCCCCGGCGTTCGGCCGGGGACTTACCCCGTCAAGGACTCCCGCCTCGATGCGGTTCATAAATTGGTCGAGGCGGATAAGAAGGTCTACGCGCGCGTTGAACTTGTTCCGGAAGAGGAGCTTGATGCGGCCGCGGCGATCTTGTGCGCGCCGGATCGGCGGCCTGATCTGCTGCTTCGGGACATGGAGTTGGCGGAGACCCGATTGGCGCGATCGCCTGGGCCTTCGGAAAAGGCGGCGTTGGAGGAAGCCCTTGCGGCGCTTGAGAGCGAACGCTCCCTTCGGGAAGCCTTGACGCCTGAAAGCCTGCAACCGCTTTTGTCGTATCCGTTTGTGAGTCTCAAGCCGATTTTGAGTGTCAACGGCGATCCTGAGGCTTTCGATAGAGCGGTTCTTGAGGCGTTTCGTCTGAGCGGTCATATCTGCTTTCTCACTGTGGGCGGAAGGGAAAACCGAGCCTGGCCGATCCGAGAGGGAATCACTGCTCGGGAGGCTGCCGGAACGATCCACACCGATATCGCCAAGGGCTTCATCCGCGCCGAAGTAATTGCGTTTGAAGATCTTGTGACCTGCGGCGGAGAGAAGGAGGCCAAGCGGGCCGGGAAACTGAGGCTGGAAACGCGCGATTACCTCGTGCGGGATTTCGATGTCCTTCATTTCCGGTTCAACCGGACAAGGTGAGCGGCAAAGGGTTTTGGAGCGGGCGTGTCAGGCCACTGCTTTGTAAATCATTGCGGGGGGCATGTTTCGGAAGACAATGCGGCTGATCCGGGCGTTGGGGAAAAGGCGTTTCAACAGCCGGAAATAGGCCCGGGCTCCCGGCATAAGAGGCGAATAAAAATAGGTGAACGTGGTGAACACCCCGCCTGGTCGGAGAACCCGTTTCACCTCCTGCATGATGCGCTCTTGGACGTTCGGTGGCATTAAGGTCCAAGGAAGGCCGCTGATCACTGAATCTGCGTGGGGCTCTCCGTGACGCTCCAGAAATTCCCCCAGCCGCTCGGCCGAGGCATGATAGACGTGCACCTCCGGGAGCTGTTCCCGAAGGAAACGAACTGCTTCGCCGTCCAGCTCCAGGGCCAGGAAAAGTCCTTCAGGCGGCACAAACTCCTTGACCACCCGCGTGATCGCGCCCGTTCCGGGGCCTAGCTCCACCACCACCCGTTTCTTGGGGACTTCGTGCTCGCGGACCAGCGCCAGGGCAAGAGCGCGGGAGCTGGGGCACAGGCTGGCCACCGTCGCGGGGGATCGGGCAAAAGTGCGAAAGAAAAGGACGGCTTCCTGGAGACGGGAAACGCGCCCGCTGCCGTTGCCGGAAGGGGCGAAGGCGCGGTTTTCAATCCGCTTTGACTCTGCCTGATCTTCTATATGCCGTTCGCGCATGGCCGGGGTTCCTGGCGGCAAGAGACGCTTGTTCCCTATGCTCCTCCATGCCGCCGCCCATTGTTTCCCTGCCGTTCTGAAGCAATAGTGACCAATGCCGAGCGTTTCGTCAATGAACCGTTCTCGACCCTTGCCGGAAGGGCACCCTTGTTTTTTTGTGAAAGAAAGAACTTGCCAGAGTCGGCGGGCCGTGGCTTAATCATCCACTCGTTCTAAGAGAGGACAGAGCTGAGGAAGAAGAGCAGAAGAGCGCGAAGCTGGAAGAACCGGCGCGGGCATACGGAAGCAAAGAAGATATGGTTCGAATTCGCCTAAAACGGGTCGGGGCCAAAGACACCCCCGCTTATCGGATCGTGGTGGCGGACAGCCGTTCTCGGCGGGACGGCCGCGCAATCGAAGAGATCGGCTACTATCTGCCGCTGCGGAAAGAGGACAATTTCCATCTGAAGCTGGACCGGGTCGATTACTGGCTGAGCCGAGGCGCTCAGCCCAGCGAAACGGTGGCCAGCTTCATCAAGAAAGCACGGAAACAGGCGCAGGCCGTTCAGGCTGCCGCCCAATAACCCAAACCCATGCAGGAGTGGTTGGAATACGTCGTGAAGGGGCTGGTGAGCCGGCCGGAGGAGGTGAAAGTGGTTCCCGTTGACCGAGGGGGCCAAATTCTCTACCAACTGTCGGTTGCCCCCGAGGATGTCGGCCGGGTGATCGGAAAAAAAGGAGCCACGATCCACGCGCTGCGGGCGCTCCTGCAGGTGGGATGCGCTCGAAAAGGCGTTCGCGCCACTGTGGACATCCTCGAGGAGAAACCAGCTGAGGGGCAAGCCCCTCCTGACACGCCGCAAGAGGGCGGCTCTCAGTAAGGTGTTTTGATCCTCCGCGCGGCCGCGCGGGGCGGACCGGATACATATGTTGATCGATGTGATCACATTGTTTCCGGGAATGTTCGCTGGCCCGCTGGACGAAAGCATCCTTCGCCGGGCGCGGGAGAGCGGGCGGCTCCAATTGCAGATCCATAATCTGAGAGACTACGCCCACGACCGGCATCGAACGGTGGACGACCGACCCTTCGGCGGGGGACCGGGCATGCTTTTGAAGCCGGAGCCGATCTTCGAGGCGGTCGAATCTTTGCGGAGGGAGGATTCTTGGGTGATCCTGCTGGGGCCGGCGGGGAGAACGTTTCGACAAGAAACGGCCCGGGAATTGGCGGGCAAATCCCACCTGATCCTCATCTGCGGCAGTTATGAAGGGGTGGATGAGCGGGTGCGGGAGTTTCTTGTGGACGACGAGATTTCGATCGGCGATTATGTGTTGACCAACGGGGCGCTCCCGGCGATGGTGGTTATCGACGCGGTCGCGCGTCTGCTCCCTGGGGTTCTTGGCCATGAGGAGAGCGCGGCGGAGGAGTCGTTCAGCCGCGGGTTGCTTGAATACCCGCAGTACACCCGCCCGGCCGAGTTTCGGGGAATGAAAGCGCCCGAGATTCTGCTCTCCGGCGACCATGGGGCGGTGGCTGAATGGCGCGCCGAGCAGGCGCTGAAACGGACACGGGAAAGAAGGCCGGATCTGTTGGAGAGAGCCGCCGAAGAAGCGACGGAGGAAATTTCGAAAAAGCGGAGGGATTGAGAGCGCAATGAACCAGGAATTGCAGGACAAACTGGAAGCTCCGTATCTGAAAAAGGATCCGGGCGAGTTCAGCGTCGGCGACACCGTCCGGGTGCACACGCGCGTGGTGGAGGGCGACAAAGAGCGGATCCAGGTTTTCGCCGGGGTGGTGATCGGCCGACGGGGACGGGGAATCAATGAGACTTTTACGGTCCGCCGCATCAGCTACGGCGAAGGAATCGAGAGGGTGTTTCCTCTTCACTCGCCGAAGATCGAGAAGATCGAAGTGGAGCGGCGCGGCAGCGTTCGGCGCGCTAAGCTGACCTACTTGCGCGGCCGCATCGGCAAACGCGCCTTGGCGGTGAAAGAGAAGGGCCGTCGCGGAGTGGGGCATGTGCAGAAGGGGCAGCGGGGCGGCTGATTCGGAAGACCTTCCGTCGAGGAAGGGAGCTGTTTGGAAGTTGACTTGACCGGAGGCGCTGATAGTTTCCGCAGCTTTGTGATTGGAGAATGAAAACGTTTTTGCCGAAAGTTGATCCGAACGCGCGGACGTGGCATCTGGTGGACGCCGAGGGCAAAGTCCTCGGGCGGTTGGCCGCGGAGATCGCCAACGTCCTGCGAGGCAAGCATAAGCCTTCTTTCACGCCGCATTTGGACGCCGGCGACTTTGTTGTGGTGATCAACGCCGAGAAGGTGCGGCTCACTGGAAAGAAGGAAACGCAAAAGACCTACATGACCTATTCGGGATGGCGCGGGGGCGAACGCCGGCGCACGGCGGCCGAGGTGCGCGCTTCCCATCCGGAGCGCCTCATCCTCCACGCGGTGAAGGGCATGCTTCCCCGGAACCGCTTGGCGGCCCGGATGATCAAGAAACTCAAGGTGTACCGGGGCGGCGCGCATCCGCACCAGGCGCAGAGCCCCATTCCTTTGAACATCGACGCGTAACGATCCATGGAAGAGGCAAAAGTTCTGGAAACGGAAGCGAAGGAATTTGTCAGCGTCGGCAGACGCAAGAGCGCCGTGGCGCGCGTGCGGATGAAGCCGGGCGCGGGGCGGATTCGAGTGAACGGGCGCGACTTCGAGACCTATTTTCCGGTGGAAACTTATCGCGTCACGGCGCTGCAACCCTTGGTGGCCGCGAACCTCGAAGGGAAGTTCGATATCCGCGTCAATGTGGCTGGGGGCGGCCTTTCGGGCCAAGCCGATGCAGTGCGTCACGGCATTGCGCGGGCCTTGCTCCAATACGACCCCTCGCTGCGTCCCGCTCTCAAAGAGCGCGGCCTGCTCACGCGCGACCCTCGGGAGAAGGAACGGAAGAAACCGGGGCAACCCGGAGCCCGCAAGCGGTTCCAGTACAGCAAGCGATAATCCGCGATCCGATTTGCCGACTTTTGCGCCCCCCGCTCTTGGAGCGGGGTTTTTGTTTGGCTTTCCCCAGGCCGCCCGCCGCCGGGGCAGAAGCGCTATGGCTCAATCCATCCGCGCAGCCGATAGTACCACCAGCCCACTTCCTCGTGCAGATAGACGCCCATCAGCTTGAATCCGCCTGCGCCGGGGAAGGGATTGAAGATGCGACGCGGGTTGTTCTCCCAGTCAAGAAGGCTTGCTGTCCCTTCGAAGTCGCAAGCTACGCAGATCGGATCCAGCCCCGCTTTTCGGAAAAGACCGGCGGCCCGGCGCATATGAGCGGCCGAGGTGACCAGGATGACGGACTTCCATCCCCGCTCCTTGGCGATGCGGGCGACTTGGACGGACTCATCATGAGTGTCCATGCACTTGCCCAACTGGAGGATCTCCGCTTTCTTCGGAAGCCAACTTTCGAACCAGCGCTTCAGGTATTCCGATTCCCTCACATCGTCAGGCGCGCCTCCCGGATGGCCGCCGCCGAGGATCAGAACGGGGGCTTTGCCCAGGCGCGCCAATTCCGCGGCGGTAATGAATCGGTCTACGGCGTCGTAAAAGTCCGCGGAAAACGCGTCCGCGGGCGAATGACGAAGCATGCCTCCGAGCATGACTATCGCGTCGGCCTGAGCGACTTCTTCCAGGGGGCCGTGGAGCCAGGGGCTTTCCAGGTCGGCCAGGAGGCGAGCGGGAAACGGAGTGCTTCCGAACAAATAAAGCCCTCCTGCGCATAGGCCGGCCAAGATGCCCGGCCGCCAGCGCCTCCGCAGCAATTCGCTCAGGGCCAGCGCGACAAGGACCGCCCAGACCAGCCCCAAAGGGGAAAGCAACCCCATGAGCCATTTCTTGAGGGCATAGGTCATGCCTGCTTTCAGGAGTGGATTCGGACTTCAGGAAGATTGCCTTGCCGGCCCGCCTACTCGGTGACCGCGTCGTAGAACTTGACGATGTCTTCGCGGGGCTTTCTGGCGCTGTACTCGATCGCCGCCCGAGGGTGTTGATTGAACAGGCCGGTGATCATGTAGGACAAATCAAACCCCCAATGGATTTCCTTTCGCAAGGGATTCAGACATTGCTCCACGCATCGGAGCACGGGGCGCACGTCGTATTTGGGGTTGTGCAAGAAGCCCAGGAGCAGCTCCGTGGGGCAGTTGCCCGCTCCCCGGCCCAGTCCGGCCATGGTCGAGTCGAGGCGGTTGACGCCCAAGATGATGGCCTCCACGGTGTTGGCGAAAGCCAGTTGGAGATTGTTGTGGGCGTGGATGCCGACTTCCTTGCCGTTTCGTTTGGCGTAGTTGAGGTACTTTTTAACCAGAAAACGGATTTGCTCGCTGTACAACGCGCCGAAGCTGTCCACCAGATAGATCACGTCGGCCTCGGATTCCGCGAGCATCTCGAGCGCCTCGTTCAGCTCGCGATCGGGCACGATCGAGATGGCCATCAGGTTGACCGTCGTTTCGTAGCCTTTGTCCTTGGCATCCTTGAGCATGTCCAGCGCAGTGGGGATCTGGTGGACATAGGTGGCCACGCGAACCATGTCCACTACGCTGTCCTTTTTCGGGAGAATGTCCTCCTTGTAGTCGCAGCGCTCGGCGTCGGCCATCACGGAGAGCTTTAAGGGGGAAGGATTTTCGCCCACGATGCGTCGGATGCTTTCTTCAGGGCAGAACTTCCAGTCGCCGAATTCGTTAACCGCGAACATCCGACGCGACGCCTTGTAGCCGAGTTCCATGTAATCCACTCCCGCTTCGATGCAGGTTTGGTAGACCGCCCGCACAAAGTCGTCGGTGAAGCGGTGGTTGTTCATGAGCCCGCCGTCGCGCACGGTGCAATCCAGCACGCGGATTTCGGGACGATAGGAGATCCACCGACTGAACGGGGACTCTTTACTCTTTGTCGCGCTGCTTTTCTTTTCCGCCATAAGTCTTTGAGGCATATTGTGCAGTCGTCCCGGCGGTTGCACAACGCAATTCAACCGCCGCGCGGATGGAGGCGAAGCGAAGGCCCTTCGGCGGGGTTCAATCAAATTCTCGGCGAAGGCGGTCCAGATGGTAGGCGAGCCGTTGTTCGGAGGTCATTCGGGCAAAGTCGGGGGAGCCGTCCGGCTTGATGGGCCACGCGTCGTTGGCCGTCGGTTCCGACGGCCGGCTTTCTCGGGAAACCGGTTGCGCAGCGGCGGCGAGGGGGTTGTTTCGGATCTCCACGGTCTGGCGCGAGCGCCCTTCATCATACCGCATGGCAGGATCAGTGAGTTGGAGGTCTTTTTCCAGCGAGCGCCGCGGCTGGAGACCCAGCTTCTCCAGCACGTCGTGGTAGGCGCGGACGGCTTCTTCCGGGCCGATGCGGCCTTCGGTGATGAGGCGGAGCATCTCGATGAAGGCGAGCTGGTGTTCGGCGTGGTTGATCTTTCTTCCGAACAGGGCCACGCGCGCCCCGTATTTCTGGGCGTCGTGGATGAGTTTGAACGCGTCGTAAGTGGTGCCTGCGCCCCCGCCCAGAATGCCCACGACCAGACTCGGATCGTACTGGGCCAGCTCCTCCATCAAGCGCGGGCCGTGGTAGACGATTTTGAGGAACAGGGGCCTGCCCGCCTCGGTGACTCCCGCCAGGCTGCGCACGATGTGGTCGTTGATGAACTCGCCCAGCTTTTCCGGAGGCACGCCGGAGTCGACGTTCGGGTCGAAGACCTCCAGGAAGTAGCGGAATCCTTTGCGTTCGGCTTCCAGGCGAAATTCCTTGAACGCCTGGAGGGCGAGCAAATCTTGTTGGACGTCGTTGGTGAAGGTGATCGAGTACAGCCCGAGGTTCGCGCCGGGGAACTCTCCTTCTTCCCGAGAGCATTCGGATTGGCCGCACTGGATATGGTCGATGGTGGCGGTCCGGAAAGGGCGGGAGGGCTGTTTCAGATAGCCTCCATGCCGCACGGCCCAGATGTCCGTAGTGTCGTTGGCGCGGGCTGCCGGCGTCACCGGGCTGGTTCGGAAGAGCCCTTCCTTGATGGCGAGCTGTTCATTGACGGAGGCCGACATGAGCATGATGTCCACCACGGCGTGGCGGACAACCTCCCGGATGACGTCGAGGAATTCGGGCAGGTTGCGGTAGCCGAATTCTTCTCGCGTCCAGACTTCCGGGGAGAACTGGGCGGGCCGCGCGCCTTTTTGAGAGAGGTAGTAGCGAGGTCCCGGAGCGCGGACGCCATAGGCCATGTCGCCGTCTTTGGCGTCAGCCAGGATAAAGGCGCGGCTTGAGGGATTTGCGCGGATCTCCGCCAGCTTGGCGTCCAGCGACTTGGAGGGATGGGCGGATGGATTCATGGGGGCGCGGGGTTTCCCGGCGTTCGACTCGGGGGGCGGTTATTCCACAGCGGCCATGATG